>CAZNZS010000075.1:0-11520 GCA_964577585.1 uncultured Acutalibacter sp. | reverse complement strand
CTTTTCCGGCACAAAGCTGCCTGTTCCCAAGATCCGAAAGCTCACGGCTCCGGCCCCCTTTTTCGTCGTTTTTTCTTGCTTTCGACCCGCTTCGCGATTCTTTTTTTTCCAAAAACCGGAACAGGCCATAACTGGTTTTTATTTTATAAGAAAATGCCCGGTTTGTCAAATCCGGGGAAGCAGTTGCCAGACGTTAGCCGTTCGTTGTCAGGCAAGGGCAAAGATCGGGAAACCGGGAAGCAAGGCTCTCCGACCGGAAGGAATGCTCATGTACGGTAAAGCGATGCACAAGAATTTGATAGACAGCGGCCGGTATCTGAATTTTTCTAAATTCTTTGCAAAAACGCTTGCTTGTGACGCAGCGTAATGAGATATACTATACGAGGAGGTGTGACATGGATAAACAGAAAGCGATACCACAAGGTTATATGACCGTTGGTGAAATTGCAGGAAGGATGGACATCACTGTACGAACCTTACAGCATTACGATAGAGAGGGTTTGCTTTCCCCTTCTTCCAGGAGTGAAGGAGGGCGCAGGCTTTATACGGATAAGGACATAGTAAAGCTTCATCAGATTTTGTCCCTCAAACATTTGGGCTTTTCTTTGGACGACATAAAGAATCGGTTGATTTCGCTTGATACGCCGGCTGAAATTGCTGATGTCCTCACGGAACAGGCAAACGCTGTCAAACGAAAAATAGAAAACCTGTCTGAATCGTTGAGGGAATTGGAAATGCTGCGGGAAGAAGTCCTGCAAATGCAGTCGGTTGATTTCAAAAAATATGCCGATATCATTGTGAATTTGCAGATGAAAAATGATTTTTACTGGCTAATTAAACATTTTGACGACCAAACGCTTGACCATATTCGCAGCCGTTTTGATAAAGAGAGCGGAATGGCTTTTATGAATACTTTCCTGCAGCTTCAAAACAAAGCAATCGGACTTCAACGTGCAGGCGTTCCCGCAGACAGCGATGAGGGACAAACTTTTGCAAAAGCCTATTGGGAGATGATAACAGATTTTACGGGTGGGGACATGAGCATGCTTCCCAGGCTGATGGAATTGGGGCAGTTTCAAAATACGGATCATACATGGAAAGAGGTTCAGGATCTTGCCAACGAATATGTTGAACAGGCGTTGGGCATCTATTTTTCCCGTTTAGGCATCGACCCGTTTCAAGGTGGAAGCAAGGAGGAAGCAGAATGAGGGAAGCCATAAAAGTCAGCGATCTGACAAAGAGCTATGGACCACACGTGGTGCTGAACGGTTTGGATTTTTGCGTACAGCAGGGAGAAATTTTTGCTCTGCTCGGTGTAAATGGCGCAGGCAAAACCACCTCTCTTGAATGTATCGAGGGTTTACGAAACTATGACAGCGGAAATATTGTCATAAATGGAACCATGGGAATTCAATTACAGTCGGCTTCTTTGCCAAAATACATGAAAGCCTTGGAAGCTGTCAGGCTGTTTGCCAAATGGAATAAGACTCCTCTGGATAAAGAAGCGCTTGACACCCTCGGAATTTATGAATTTGCAAAAAAACAGTATTATCAACTGTCAACAGGGCAAAAGCGGCGGCTCCATCTGGCGCTTGCTTTGACACGAAACCCGGACATTCTGTTCCTCGATGAACCAACCGCGGGACTTGACGTTGAGGGACGATTGTCCTTACATGAGCAGATACGGCATCTAAAAGCCATCGGAAAGACAATGATATTAGCCAGCCACGACATGGCGGAAGTGGAAAATTTATGTGACCGGATTGCCATTCTTTCCGGCGGCAGAATTGCCTTTATCGGGACGGTCGAACAGTTGAGTAAAACCATCGGAAAACATTATAATATCACAATCCAAACCGAAGATGGAATGGAACAATACGAATCTGAAGACGTCGGAGACTCTTTGCTTTCGCTGCTTATGCAGTACAGAGAAAGAGGAGAAGCCATCACAGATATTCAGATAGACCGGGGTTCGCTGGAGCAGCACTTTATGAAAATTGCAAAAGGGGTGTAAACAATGAGAGCTTTTTTGTACGGGGTTATGCTGCAATGGAAGTTAGATATAAGGAGCAAAGCATTACTTATCACCTGCTATATCGTGCCGCTTTTATTCTTTGCAATTATGGGCGGTATTTTTACATCAGTCATGCCGGAAGCGAGAACTGCGCTGATTCCGTCGATGACCGTATTTGGCGTGACGATGGGGGCGTTGATCGGTCTGCCCCCCTCTCTTGTCGAAATTTACGGCAGCGATATTAAAAAGGTCTATCAGGCGAACGGTGTTCCATTATACCTCGGCCTTGCCTTAACCAATATTTCAGCATATATTCATTTGTTCCTGATGAGCATTATTTTGTACCTCGCCGCACCACTGGCCTTTCAAGCTGAAATACCGGAAAATCCGGGAATGTACTTTATCAGCCTTGCCATTTTTATTGCGGTGTCTCTCAGTATTGCCAGCACAATCGGTCTAGCGGTAAAGGACCAGGCAAAAACCTCTATGATTTCTATCGTTGTTTTTCTGCCGTCAATCATGCTTTCCGGAATCATGTTTCCGATTGAACTGCTCCCAAAAGCGTTTGAAACAGTGGGAAAACTATTTCCGGCTGCATGGGGATACCGGCTGCTGGCAGAAAATGTTTTTCAGTTTGGAAGCCTTTTGCCGCTGCTTGTGATTTTTTGCTTCGCTGCCATTCTGTGCAGGATTCTATTACGAAGAATCGACAGCTAGCAGGCTCCGCCGAAGCTGTCTTTGCAGGCAGGCAAGGGCAAAGGTCAGGAAACCGGGAGGCACAGCTCACCGCCCGGAAGGAAGGGTCCGATAATATCGGAAAAGGCAGAGCCACTGTACATACTCCATGTTCCCGTCCTTATGGACAGGCGGCAGGCCCGCAAGGCGCAGGGCGGTGGAAATCTGCCTGTTTGTCAGCAGGCTCCTGGGACCGTCCCTCCAGGCACGCTCCAGAAAGGCCCGGTACTCCCTCTGCTGCTCCCAAGGCAGGTCCGGCGGGTCCTTTCGCCTGAGCTCCAGCAGTGCCGCGTCCACCCGGGGAACAGGGTGGAACCGGTCCCGGGGGATCTTCATCGCTATTCGGGCTTCAAAGTAGGGCCAGAGGGTATACGCGGCAAGCCCGTTGCCCGTAAACCGCTTGGCGGCGCCCCACTCCACAATCAGCCACGCCGCCTCCGGGGGCCGCCCGCACTGGGTGAGCCGCCGAAGCATGGCGGTCGTCTGGGAAAAGGGCAGGTTCGCAAATACCTTATAGGGTTCTTTGGGAAGGGGCGTTTTGAGAAAATCCCCCTCTCTGAGCGCCAGCCTGTCCTCACCGGCAAACCGCTCCCTGAGCCGCGCGCACAGCGCCGGGTCCAGCTCCACGGCGGTCAGCCGCCCGCAGCGCCTTAGAAGCTCCCGGGTGATGTGCCCCTTCCCAGGGCCTATCTCCAGCACATGGTCGTTCTTTGTGAGATCGGCAAGGCTGATGAGTTTTTGAATCTCGGCCCTGCCCGTAAGGAAATTCTGCGAGGCCCACAACGGGGCCCCCTGGGCATGGCGGATATTTTTTGGCATGAAAAAGCACCTCTTTCGCAAAATTGAGTAAATGCAGAAAGAGACATGGCAAATCAGCCCGCCCTGTCACAGGGAGGGATTTGTCATGTCTCTGTCATTTCCTCAAGCGAAAGACGATGCAGCAAGTTCTCATGCCTATTGTCACTGTCCTCCTGTCTCACCGGAACTCCGGCTGTTGTAAATCCCATTATAGCGGACGGCAGCAGATCTGTCAAACAGAGAAAGCGTTCTCACTCAAACGGCAAAGCCGCCGTTGACCCCCACCACCTGACCGGTGACAAAGGTGTTTTCTGCCAGAAACAAAATGGCTTCCGCCACCTCCTCCGGCGTGCCGATCCGGGAGAGAGGCGTTTCCTCCTCCAGAGCAGAAAGGTCCTCTTTTGTCAGATCGCCGTTCATGGGAGTGTCGATCACGCCGGGAGAAACGCAGTTGACCCGGATCCCGGAGGGACCCATTTCCTTGGCCAGCGCCTTTGTCAGGCCAATCACCGCCGCCTTGGAGGCGGAATAGGCCGCCTCGCAGGAAGCCCCCACCTCCCCCCAGATGGAGGACACGTTGACGATACATCCGTTTTTTTTCCGCACCATGGGCGGCAGCGCCCGGCGGGAACAGAGGAACATCCCCGTGCAGTTGACTCCCATCAGGCGCTCCCATTCCGCCAGGCTCATATCCGTGAGCAGGCCCTTCCAGTCCACTCCCGCATTGTTCACCAGCACATCAAAAAAGCCGAACTGCTTTTCCGCCTGGTCAAACAGGGCTTCCACCTCGTCCTCTTTGGAAAGATCGGCCTGAAAGCACCCGGCGCTGCCGCCCCGGAACAGGATCGCTTCCTCGGTTTCCCGGGCGGACTTTTCATTTCCGCAGTAATGGAGCGCCACGCCGTAGCCCTTTTCCGCAAAGGCCAGAGCCGCCGCTTTTCCGATCCCGCCGGAAGCCCCTGTGATCAGCACGTTTTTCATCGTTCAAAATCCCCTCGCTCGTATAAAATCGCCGAAAGCGCCGCAAGAGGCGCTGTTTCCGTCCGCAGGATCCGTGGCCCCAGGGTCAGCAGCTTTGCCCCAAGGGCTTCCGCCATCACCGCCTCTGAGGGGTCGAAGCCCCCCTCCGGGCCCACAAAGAGGAACAGCCTGGCCCCCGCCGTCTGCAGGGCATTCCGCAGACTGAAGGTCCCCTCTTCATAGCAGAACAGGATCGTGCCCTGCTCCGCCGCAGTCTCCAGGGCTTTACGGAGAGGCAGGGGGGGCAGAATTTTCGGAACGACGCCCCGTCCGCTCTGCTGGGCGGCTTCCAGCGCTATCTTTTGCAGCCTTTCCACTTTTCTTTCCGCCGTTTTCCCGTCGGGCCGGGAAACACATCGGGTGGACTCCACGGGCCGGATCTCCACGGCCCCCAGCTCCACCGCCTTCTGCACTACGGTTTCCAGCTTGTCGCCCTTTGGCCAGCACTGGCAGACGGTGACCTTTGTTTCCGGCTCCCCCGGGCTTTTTACCACCCCGTCCACCCGCACGAGGCCGCCCTCACCGCCCGTTTCCAGCAGTGTGCAGAGAAAATCCTTTCCCGTTCCGGCGCAAAGGGTCAGCTTCTCTCCGGGGCGCATTCTGAGGGAACGCACCATGTGCCGGCCGTTTTCCCCGTCCACGAAATATTCGCCATCCGGCTCTTCCTTTACAAAAAAACGCGGCATCTTCTGCCCCCTCCCTTCTTTTTGCTATTTTACCCCCCGAAGAAAGACCTTGTCAACGGCGCATTGTCACTTTACATCCAAATGCTTTGAAGCCATCCAAACTGCAGAAAAGGTCACTCTGTGCTTTCTCGGGGAAACAGGGCAAAATTCTTAAAGCAGGCGATTCCAAAAGCAAATTTGGGAGTACCCGATTCAAGGATTTTTCTATGCTTCCCCCCGCCCACGGGCGGGGGGAAGCATAGATTAACATCTCCCTGGTAGTTTGAATACTCCCCGCTTTTCACGGACTCGACTTTTTCAAAACAATGTGGTATGATAATTATGTATGATTTTGTGCGGTAAGCAAGTGTTTTCTCTTCACGGTATCCTGAGAAATTCAAGAGATCTCTGCGAGGAGGCCCGCGCTTTGCTGCCCGCGTATTCCGGGAAAGGAGCGGCAAATGACAAAAAAAGGCGCTTTATGTGTTCTCGCAGCCTGCCTTCTTCTGTGTCTGTCAGGCTGCTCTCCCTTTGTAAGCTTCGGCACCAAAAATCTGATGTCTCCCCCAAAACCCAACGCCGATCAAAGAGCTATCCATCAGCTTCTGCAGGGGAATCAGTCCGACATAACCTTCATTTACCCCAAAGCCGGAGAATACCGTTCGGCGATCATCATGCATGATTTCACCGGAGACGGCATGGAGGACGCCATCGGCTTCCACGCTTTGGAAGAGCCCGGCGGCGTAGAGGTGCAGTTTCTGATCAAAGGGCAAAACGGCTGGGAGACTGCCGCCGCCTTCCGCAATTCCGCCCTGCAGGTGGACCGGGTCTGCTTCTGCGACTTAAACGGCACAGGCGTTCCTTCCGTGCTCATCGGCTGGGGCAGCACGGCCGGCGCCTCCGGGCGAACCGCTTCTGTAAGCGCCTACCTTTACGACCCCATCAGCAGCGTGCAGGAATATTCTCTTGGCCCCTACAGCGAAATGACGGTGACCGACCTCGACGGCGACGGGATCAGCGAGGTTTTCACAGTGGACAAGTTCATCCCCGCGGAAAGCGAGGAAGATGAGCCTTCCCCGGCAACGGCAAAGGTGTTCGGATGGAAGGATAACTCCATGACAGAGCTTTCTTCCGCTGAGGCGGACAATTCCATCGCAAACTACACCTCCGCCGCTTTCGGAAAGCTTTCACACATCCTAAACGGCGTGATCCTTGACGGAGCAAAGGCCGACGGCAGCCTGAGCACACAGATCTTTTACCTTGAGGGGGGCCGCCTGGTCAATTTTCCCTCCGGCGTAAACGCCGAAGGATATTTAAATCCCTTTGCCCGGCCCTCCGCCGCCTCCTTCCTGTGCCGGGATATCAACGGAGATTCTGTTTTGGAGATCCCCGAAGCTTCCCTGCTCCCCTGTATTCCGGAGGAGACTGTCCCCGATTCCACCGGATTCCTGGTGGAATGGTGCGCGTTCCGGCCCGGCGAGGATCCCTCCGTCCGGGTAAACATGCTGGCAAACACCGTGGAAAATTACTGGTTCCGGGTCCCCTACATGCTGCTGGGGAGGATCACCTCCTCAAATGACAGCGACCGCCGTACCGTGACCTACACTGAGGTCATAACCTCCGGGGAAACCGGAGAAAGCCTTTTGGGTTCGCCCCTTTTTTCCATCCGCGTGTTTACCCCGTCAGCCTGGGAAAGCCGGGGAGAAACCAGCGGCTATCAAATGCTTCTTTCCAGGGAGGACGCCGTTTACGGCATTCAAATACTTACAAAGGACGAAGGCATGGCGCCGTATATCGAACAGATAAAAAGGAGCTTCCGGCTCCTGAACGAATAAAAGGGAGGCTCATTATGAAAAGGATCCTTGTTGCGGAAGACGAACAGAACATCCGGGAATTTGTAGTCATCAACCTGAACCGGGCCGGTTACGAAACCGTGGAAGCGGAAAGCGGCGACCGCGCTCTGGAGCTTTACCACAGGGCCGGCGGCAACTTCGACGTGGCCATTCTGGACATCATGATGCCCGGCGATCACGACGGCCTTGCCGTCTGTAAGGAGCTCAGGAGGCTCAACCCCTCCATCGGCATTATCCTTTTGAGCGCCAAGACCCAGGAAATGGATAAGGTAAGCGGCCTTATGCTGGGTGCGGACGACTATGTGGCAAAGCCCTTTTCCCCCTCCGAACTGGTGGCCCGTGTAGACGCCGTTTACCGCCGGGTAGCTCTTTCCACCAAGACCCAGGAAAGCGGACAGCAGGACGAATTCGTTTCTGGTGAATTTATCCTGAACCTTCGCAACCGCACCCTTCACAAGGGAAATAAGCCCATCGTGCTGACCCAGGTAGAATTCCAGATCATGGAATATTTCTTTACGAATCCCGGCGTAGCCCTTTCCCGGAGCGACATTTTGAAGCATGTCTGGGGCACGGGCTATGTGGGTGAGGAAAAGATCGTGGACGTGAACATCCGCCGCCTGCGCATGAAGGTGGAGGACGAGCCCTCCAACCCCACCCATATCGTCACCGTGTGGGGCCTTGGGTATCGCTGGGAAAATTAACGCTTGATAAAGCCGACCGGGAAAGGGGGAAATGATATGAAAAAAAGCAGGAAGAGCATTTCCCGCCGTTGGTTCGTAAACACGATCGGCATTGTGCTTGTGGTGCTCGCCGTTTGTATCATAGCCCTGTCCATCACCGTTCAGAATTCCACCTACAGCGGCATCGAACAGGCCCTTACAGGCCGTGTGGACGAGCTTTTGAACTGGCTGCCCTCAGGCTCAGAGGGCTATTCTGCCTCGGAATTTTCCGCCATCGCCCGCACCTATATCGAATCCTTTCCTGACAAAAACGAAATGGAGATCATGGCCTTAAACCGGGACGGCAAGGTGTTTATCACCTCCACGGGCTTTGAGCCGGTGGAGGGCCAGGAAATGCCCGATTATCAGGCCGCCCTCCAAAGCACGGACGGCTTCGGTAAATGGGTGGGAGAGCTGAACACGGGAGAAAGAGTCATGGCCATCACCCGGGTGGTAAGGGATAAAGACGGGGACCCGGCAGGCTCCGTGCGGTACCTGGTCTCCCTGGAAATGGCCGATCTGCAGACAAGCCGGACTACGCTGGCCCTGATCGTTGCCGGAGTTTTTATCATGCTCATTATCGTTCTTTCCGGCGTGTACTTTATCCAGTCCATCCTCGTTCCCGTGCGGCAGGTGAACGCCGGCGCAAAGCAGATCTCCCAGGGTGATTTCGATGTGCGTATCGAAAAGATAAAGGACGACGAATTGGGCGAGCTCTGCGATTCCATCAACGACATGGCGGGCGAGCTTGCCGCCACCGAACGCATGAAAAATGATTTTATTTCCTCCGTCTCCCACGAGCTGAGAACGCCCCTCACAGCCATTAAGGGCTGGGCGGAAACACTGCAGGAAGGCGTGGACCGGGACACCACCGAAAAAGGGATGGCCGTTATCATCCGGGAATCCGAGCGGCTTTCCGGCCTGGTAGAAGAACTGCTTGACTTCTCCCGGCTCCAAAGCGGAAGGATGCGGCTTTCTGTGGAAAAAATGGATCTTCTGGCGGAGCTGGACGAGGCCGTGTTCCTGTTCACCGACCGGGCCCGTACGGAACAAAAAAACCTTATTTATGAAGAAAACGACCAGCTTTCTCCTGTTTACGGAGACGTGGACAGGCTGAGGCAGGTCTTTGTAAATATCCTGGACAACGCCCTGAAATACACAGACTCCGGAGGAACGATCTCTGTTTCCTGCGTGGAAAAGGACAGATATATCAAGGTCACCGTAAAGGACACGGGCTGCGGGATCCCGGCAGAGCATCTGCCCAACGTAAAAAAGAAATTTTACAAGGCAAATCAACTGGTCCGCGGCTCCGGCATCGGGCTTGCCCTGGCGGATGAGATCACCGCCATGCACGGCGGCTCTCTGGAAATCACCAGCAAGGTAACTGTGGGGACTACCGTTCTGATCTCTCTTCCCACCTGCGCTTTGCTGGAAGCCCAGCCTGAGCTTGCTCCGGCTCCGGAAATCAGAAAATTTTTACAGGAAGGTAAGAAAGCATGAGTAAAAAAATCACGTCCATTGGCGGTCAGGCCCTGATGGAGGGCATTATGATGGTGGGGCCAAACCGCACTACAGCCGCCTTTTGCAATGAAAAGGGGGAAATTTCTACAGAAGACATCGAGTATACCCGGCTGACCAAGAAATATCCCCTTCTGGGAAAGCCCTTCATCCGGGGTATCTTCTCTTTGATCGATTCCTTCCGGCTGGGCTACAAGGCCCTTTCCCTTTCGGCCGATAAGATCACCGAGGATGTGGGAGAAGAAGAGCTCAGCGGGCTTGACAAATGGCTGGACGAGCATTTGGGAGAAAAAATGACCGGCATCATCATGGGTGTTGCCTCCGTTCTCGGCGTGGGCCTTGCCATCCTGCTGTTTTTCCTTCTTCCGACAGTGCTGTTCAATCTGCTGCAGGGCGCCGTGCAGGCCGATATTTCCGGCTGGCGCTCTCCCTTTGAGGGCGTGCTCCGCATCGCTATCTTTGTGGGATACATCCTCCTTGTCTCTTTAATGCCCGATATCAAGCGCACCTTCCAGTACCACGGCGCGGAACATAAAACCATTTTCTGCTATGAAAACGACCTGCCTCTCACAGTGGAAAACGTGAGAAAGCAGAACAAATACCATCCCCGCTGCGGCACCAGCTTTCTGATCCTCATGCTGCTGCTGGGCGTTATCGTCGGCTTCTTTATCCCGTTTTCCAATCCCATTCTCCGCACGGTGACAAAGCTTCTCTGCATTCCGATCATCATGAACATCGGATATGAGATACAGAAATATTCCGCCCGTCACCCCGAAAGCTGGATCCGCTTCCTCGTGGCCCCCGGCCTGTGGATGCAGCGCATCACCGTAAAGGAGCCGGACGACAAGATGATCGAGGCCGCTATCGCCGCCATGTCCGCCGTGATTCCCGAAAACGGCGAGGACCTGATCTCATGACATACCGGGAGCTTTACCTCAAAGCGAAAAAGACTTTTTCCGATCGTGGGATAGACTCTCCCGGAAACGACAGCCTGCTTCTTACCGAGGCCTTTCTGGGCCTTGACCGTTCCGGTCTGGCGGTCCACGGCGATGAAACGCCCTCTGAGGAAGAAAGATCCGCCTTCCTGGAGGCTATGGAGCAGCGCGCTTCTCACCGGCCTCTGCAGTATATTTTAGGCTCCTGGGAGTTCATGGGCCTTTCCTTAAAGGTGGGAGAAGGCGTTCTCGTGCCCCGGGAAGATACCGCCGTGCTGACAGAAGCTCTGGCAGAGCGCCTGAGATCCATTTCCGCCCCTGTGGGGGCCGATCTTTGCTCCGGCTCCGGCGCTGTTGCCCTGGGGCTTTGTACTTTGCTTCCAAAAGCAAAAATCACCTGTCTGGAATTTTCCAAACAGGCTTTTTCTTATCTTGTGGAAAATTTAGCCGCTTATTCCCAATACGAAGCCGTCCCTATGGAAGGGGACGTTCTTCTGCCGGAAACAGCGGCTCTTTTTGAAAAAGAAAGTCTCGATTTCATCGCATCCAACCCACCCTATATCGCTTCGGGAGAGTTGTCCTCTTTGCAGCAGGAAGTGCGTCTCGAGCCCGATGTGGCCCTGGACGGCGGCGAAGACGGCCTTGTCTTTTATCGGGCCTTCTGCTCCCTGTGGCTGCCGGTGTTGAAGCCCGGCGGCGTTCTGGCCGTGGAGATCGGCGAGACCCAGGGAAAAGAAGTTTCTTCCCTGTTTGCTTCCCACGGTCTGGAACAGATCGAGATCATAAAGGACTGGGCCGGGCTGGACCGCTGCGTCCTCGGCAGCAGATCAAACACCGGCAATCAGCACGATTCTGTTTGCTCCTGACTTTCCAGCCAAAGCTCCAAAAGCCTTTCCGCATAACCGCGCTGACGTGCTGAAAGGCGATTGAGCCGGGCGGTCAGGGGAGAATTCCCCGTTATCGCTCCCTTGAGCAGATAATCCAAAGAGCAGTTCATCATTTCGCTGACAGCCAGCAGGATATCCACCGACCCCAGCTTTTCGCCGCGCTCCAGCATCTGGTAATACCTCAGGCTTATATTCAGCTTGTCCGCCGCCTCTTCCTGAGTCAGTCCGCACCGGGCGCGCAGTCCCCGCAGCCGTTCTCCGCAAAGCAGTTTTTCTTCTTTTTTCACAAGCAGCACCACCAATAGTTCTATTTTACATCTCATATTTCGTCTTATTTACGATATATTAGTTGACTTTACGAACTTTTAGTGGTACT
>CAZNZS010000074.1:0-11626 GCA_964577585.1 uncultured Acutalibacter sp. | reverse complement strand
CCCTTTTCATGTGCTTCACCATCTTCGGCGTGCGCGAAAAGCGGGAATATACCGATGCCCCTCCGGTGAGCTTCAAGAAGATCTGGAAAACCATCACCGGAAACGACCAGCTTCTCTGGATCAGCCTGATCTTCCTGATCCAACAGATCGGCAACGGGCTTATTATCGGCGGTCTGGGCTCAACATACATCTATTTTGATTTTGGCTATAACGGTGGGCTGTTCTCCCTGTTTTCCATCATCGGGATGTCCGTCACCGCTTTTCTCATGATCCTATACCCTGCCATTTCCAGAAAGATACAGCGCAAAAAGCTGTTGAGCGTGCTTGCCGTGATCGCCGTTTTCGGCTATGCGGCAATGCTTGCGGCCGGGCTGTTCCTGCCCTCTGAAATGCCGAAATTCTGGGTGGTGGTCATCGGCTATATGCTTTCAAATTTCGGCCAGTACGGCTTCTATCTTGTCATGATGATATCGATCATCAACACCGTGGAATACAACGAATACACCACCGGGCAGCGTGACGAGGCAATCATTGCCTCCCTGCGCCCGTTCCTGACAAAGCTTTCCTCCGCACTCATTATCCTCGTCACCAATATCAGCTACATTATCTTCGGCGTCACAGACTACACCAACCGCATTTCAGATTTTGAAAACCAGTGCGCACGAAGCATGATCACCGAAGCGGAAAAGGCAAACTTGATAGACGGCGTGATCAAGGGCATCGCGCCCTGGCAGACTCTTGCCCTCCTGCTATGCATGGCGATCATCCCCTGCGTCCTGATGCTGATCTCCTACGTGCTTTATAAAAAGAAGTACACGCTGGACGAGGATGAGTATACGCGCATATGCGCCGAGCTTGCAGCGAGAAAGGAAAAGGCATGAGTATTACAAAACTGGCACTCCGGTTTGCCGCTCCCCTGCTGCGTATCGAAACCTTTGAGCGCTTTCTGTTTATCGGACCCCACCCCGACGACATTGAAATAGGCGCGGGCGCCACAGCGGCAAAGCTTGCCGCAGCAGGCAAAAAGCTCTGCTTTCTCATCTGCACAGATGGGCGCTTCGGCTCTGACAGCATCGAACCGGAAGAGCTTGTTGCCATACGACAGAAGGAGGCTGCGGCTTCGGCCAGATCCCTGGGCGTGGAGGATGTCAGGTTTCTTCCCTTCAGCGACGGCGGATTTTACGACACCCGCAAGCTGGTAACGGGGATCGCGGAGACCGTCGGAGATTTTAAGCCGGACGTGATTTTCGCGCCGGACTGCTTCGTATCAAGCGAATGCCACCCCGACCATTTGAACGTCGGCAGAGCCGCCGCGGAGGCTGCCTGCCTTGCGCCCTATCCGAATATCATGGCGGAGCACGGCGCTCAGCCCGCGCCCGTAAAGGCCATCGCCTACTATATGACCGCAAAGCCGAACCGATTCGTAAAGACCTCCTCCGCACTCCTGCAAAAGCAGCTCTCGGCCATTTTTGACTGCCATGTAAGCCAGTTTCCGCCCGGCTGCAGTGAAGGCAAGGCCATTGCCACCTATCTTCGGCTGCGTTCGGCGGATTTCGGCCTGCGCAGGCTCTGCGTCCACGCGGAAGGCTTCCGCGTTCTCGGCACAACACAAATGCACTGCCTTCCCGAAGCAGGGGATTGAAGACAAGGCTGCGGCCTCCCTGTAAGGAATGGCAGCTTCGCTTGACAAAGGGAAAAGATATACAGGAAAGCCCGGCCGCCATCTTTTGGCAGCCGGGCTTTTTTCATGGCACTCAATTCGGAAACGCTTTCTTATTTCAGCAGCCGGTACAGAAAAGCAGCCATCTGGCCTCTGGTGCAGGGAGCCTCCGGGCTGAAGGCGGTTTCCGAAGTCCCTTTGGTGATCCCGCTCTGCACGGCCCACTTTACGGCGTCGCTGTAGTAAGCTTGGCCGGGAACATCGAAAAACGGCTGTGAGCCGCCGGGCCTGGGAGAGCCGGCATACCGGTGCAGGAAGGTCGCCATCTGCCCTCTGGTGCAGGGGGCTTCCGGGGAAAATGTTTCCGGGCCTGTTCCGGCGGTGATCCCCTGCTCCGCCGCCCACAAAACCGCCGTGTAATAATACTCCCCTTCCCGCAGGTCGGTAAATCCGCAGCCCGCGGTGGGCTCCTGACTTCCCGCCGCCCGCCACAGGAAGACAGCCATCTGCCCTCTGGTGCAGGGGGAGTTGGGGCTGAAGGCGTTTTTTCCCGTGCCCGCGGCGATCCCCCGTTCTGCCGCCCAGCAGACAGCCTCATAATAGTAATCGCTTTCCTTCACATCCCGAAATCGGACAGAAGGGGGCGGCAACGGGCTGGGATCCGGCTCGGAGGGTGGATCCGGCGTGAGAACGGGCGTCGGCTCAGGCTCCGGAGTGGGGCTCTGCACCGGTGTGGGTGTGGGAGTTGGACTTGGAGTCGATGACGGGGTGGGGGTAGGCGTAGGGGTTGGTGTTGGTGTGGGCGCAGGCGTGGGAAGCGCCTCTTCCTTTTTCCCCAGCGTGGTAAATCCCTTGACGCGGATCGCTTGCTGCTGCCTGCTGTAGACGCCGTCCCGGGCGCGATAGCTTCCCGGCGAGCTGTCCTGGGACAGGCGCAGCACCGGGGAGCCGCTTCCCTTGACTGTAACCACGATGCTGAAATAGCTGCCCGCTTTCAGCTTTACCCTTTGCGGAAGCGGCACGGTGCCATAGCCGGGGCGTTCCAACGTCTCGGAGACCACCGCCTTTTCAAAAGCCGGTACGCCGCTTTCCGGCTCCGCCGGATCCGTAAGCTCCGTATAAACCTTTACTTCAAAAACGGCGTCGGAGCCGCCTTGATAGGCCGCCTGCACCGCCTCCAGATATTCCGGCCGCTCCTCCGTCCCCTTTTTGGCCCGGAACACGTTGGCCCCGGTGGTGACCTTCATCGAGGCCGCCAAGCCGAAGTCCTCCGCGGAGCAATCGTAGAAATAATTGTATTCGTACTTTTCCTTTGCCTCATAGGAAAAAGACCAGGTGCTGGAATCGATGGCGTTGTCGTAAGAAAGCCAGAAATAAGGCAGGGAGCTGTAGCTGTTTTTCACAAGCCACCCCCCGTTTTGCGACGCGCCCTTGGGGGAAAACAGCTCCGCCGGAATGGTATCGTCCCAACCGATGAGAGTGCAGGCGTGGGGGCTGGAGGCGCTGCCGGATTCCCGCCGGGGATTGTAATATTTTGTTTCCCGCAGATTGTTGTAGGCGGCCGTTGCCGCGCCGTATTCCGCAATGGCGCGCTTCGTTTCCGCAATGGCGGCAGCCGGCTGCATTCCGTAGCTGTAGACCTGCTCGGCGGTGAAAAGGCGGTACGCGGAGGCCTCATAGAAATCGGCGGAATTCCCCTCCCCCACCTTGACCGGAGCGCACCACCCCGAAAACAGAGAAGGAGTCAGGCTGGCGTTTCCGGGAGCGTGGAGATAATCTCCCACACCGGTAGTCTCTCCCTTGGTATTCCCCAGCGGGTCCGGGCCGCGGCTATGGCGGGCCTGGGCCAGAAGCTCCGGAGAAAGGCGAAGGCTGCCGGGATCCGCGCCGGGGTCGACGCCGCTTCGATGGATCGAGATCTCCGACGCGGTAATGGGCGCGTAGCACCAGCAAAGATCCGTATCCCCCTGATCCTTGACCGGAGGGACGATGCCGTAATTCCGGCTGTCAAATCGGGAAAGCTTTGCCAACTGCTTCGGATCCGCCGCCCGAAGCTCCGCTAAGCTCTGAGGCGCATCCGCCTCCGGCACGCCCACGACCGGCTCTGTATAGCCGCCCTCGGGCTGATCGGGAACGGAACCGGCGGGGCCCACCTCAAAGGATACCGCAGCCGTTTCCGCCCGGCCCTGGCCGTAGGTCACGGTGATTTCCGCAGCATAGCTGCCCTCCGGTAAACCGGCCTTCGGCTGAAGCAGATAATCTTCACTTGTCACGCCGCCGAACAGCCAAACGGCTCCTTCCGGCTTTTGGAGAAGGAAGCTGTCTCCGCTTACGGAAACATCGAGATTGGTCAGCACAGCCGACCCGGTATTCCGCAGGACGATCGGCTGCGCTTCCGGCTGGCTGTAGCCCTCCGCCACAGGGGCAAAGCGCGGCGGAGTTACCGAAAGGGCGGAGGCCGCGGCATTCGCCGGGGAAAACGGCAGAGAAAAGGAAAGCAGCGCCGCGCACAGCAGGCTGATCCCCAGCATTTTTCCGATTTTATGAGCCCTCTTTTTCAAGGCGACCCGCTCCCTCCGATACGGTCATTTTCTGAACCAAAGTATACACGTTCCCTTTCGGAAAAGCAAGGGAGCCATTCCGCCGGAAACGCCCGCTTCACGGATCATGATTTTCTCGGTTCGAGCACTCCCATTCCGTCCGTAAAGCGGAAGAGCCGCGCCGGTCTCCGGCACAGCTCTTCCCAAAACGAATACAAATTTTCCGGTCAAACTTCCAGCTTCATATCGCCGTCTTTCACCCAATGCAGCTTTCTCATTCCAAGATCGATGATCCAGGAGAAAAGCGCGGGCAGTATGAAGGAGATCAGAAGAAGGCCGATCCAGTCCATTGCCGTTACGGCCGGCTTTACACCGGCGGCAACATCGCTCACCCAACCGGAATAAACGCCGATCTGGCCGACCAGGCCGCAGGTGCCCATGCCGCTGGAAATGGGCGCTCCGTTCATCTGGAGCTTAAATACGCAGGTGGCAAGAGGCCCCGTTATGGCGGAAGCCAATGTGGGGGCGATCCAGATTCTGGGATTCTTGATGATGTTTGAGACCTGCAGCATGGAGGTGCCAAGACCCTGAGCCACTAAACCGCCCCATTTGTTTTCCCGGAAGCTGATCACGGCAAAGCCGATCATCTGCGCGCAGCAGCCGGCAACAGCCGCGCCGCCTGCCAGACCGACCAGGCCAAAGGAAGCGCAGATGGCCGCACTGCTGATGGGCAGGGTCAAGGCCACACCCACCACCACGGACACGATCACGCCCATCAGGAAGGGCTGCAGCTCTGTGGCCCACATGATGAATGTTCCCACACTGTGGGCGGCCGCGCCGATAGCGGGAGCGCAGAGGTAGGAAAGGGCCGCGCCCGACAGGATCGTGACAAGGGGCGTTACCAGAATATCCACGGGGGTCCTTTTGCTGACAAGCTTTCCAAGCTCCGCCGCTGCGATGGCAATAAACAGTACCGCCAGAGGCCCGCCGTCACCGCCAAGGGTGTTGGCGGCGCTTCCCACCGCCGCCAGTGAAAACAGGACAAGGGGCGGCGCCTGCAGCGCGTAGCCGATGGCAATGGCCATTGCCGGGCCGGCCATCGCTTTCGCGAAATTGCCGATTTCCGTCAGCACGGGAATATTGAACTGCGTGCCGACGGTGGAAATAATGGTTCCGATCAAAAGGGAAGCAAACAGGCCCTGGGCCATGGCGCTCATGGCGTCGATAAAATACTTTTTGCAGTAAGCCTTTATCGTTTCCCAAACTGTTCTTTTCCCGGGAGCGGCTTTCTGTGCCGCGTCCTTCTGTTCTTTTTCGTTCACAAAGATACTTCCTTCCGTATTCGGAAGGCAGAGAAACGCGCCGGAATCAAGGGGCGTTCTCTCCGTCCCTCCGACTGTGTGTTATGTGCTTTTGATCTATGTTCGCTATATTTCCCGCGGGGATCATCCGTTTTCCGCGACAGGCTCGCCACCGGAGATCTTCCGGCTTTTCGGTCGGTCTGCCGCCTTATTTGCGGTATGGTGCCGCAGGACGTGTTGGGTTCTAGATACTAGACTCTAGATACTAGATACTAGATTCTAGATTATGGATACTAGACTCCAGACTCTAGATTCTGGAGTCTGGACGGTAGTGACGCCTTCAGCGTAATAAAGGAAGGGCACAGTGAGGATAAATTTGAACTTAGTGGTTACTTTCCCGCTCTGCCTGCCATCCCACCCCTTTGCTTGGAAATGAAGGGCGAGATCCTTCGTCACTGCGTTCCTCAGGATGACAGCGAGGCGCCCTTCTCTATCTAGCATCTAGAATCTAGAATCCAGCATCTACTTATGGTATTTCGTGCCGTTCAAGATCTGAAACGCCCGGTAGATCTGCTCGCAGAGCATCACCCTTGCAAGCTGGTGCGGGAAGGTCATGGGAGACATGGAAATTCCGCACCCTGCGTGCTTTACCTCGTCTGAAAGGCCGTGGGAGCTGCCTATAATAAAGGAGACCGTACCGGGAGATTGCATGGCGCGGCGGAGCTGTTCAGCAAGGCCCGGAGAATCGGTGGCTTCCCCCTCGATACAGAGGGGAAAAACGCAGCCCGCCGTATTTCCCAGAATGGCTTTTCCTTCCTGCTCAAGAGCCGCCCGGATCTGCGCCGGTGAAGGATCGTTCGGAAGCCTTGCTTCCGGCAGCTCAATGATCCTGAATTTGCAGAGGGGCCGAAGCCGCTTTTCATATTCCTCCACAGCCTGACGCCAATAGGCTTCCTTTAATTTTCCTATACAGATAAGGCGGACTTCCAGCACAGCCATTCCCCCACTGGAGAACCTCTGAATCAATCGTCTACAGCGATCGACAGATCTTTTCCGTCACAGCTGCATTGCGATTTCTTGAAATAAATATAATTATTCCTGCGAAGTCACACCTTGCTGTGACGAAAAACCTCTCGCCATCCGCTCCTGTTGAGTTAATCAGACGCTCCCTAAAAAATGATCGCTTTTCCCTTTGTGTTCTCCGGCTCCGCCACGTCCAGAAGAAAATCCACGTCCCGAATGAGGCCGGCCTTCACCATATAGAGCAGAGCGGTTTCCAGAGCCAAAGAGGGTGTGTTGTTTTCACGGCTCAAATGGGCCAGAAGAAAGCGCTTCGTCCCCGAATTTGCAAGACGGGGAAGAAACTCTCCGCAGGCACGGTTGGAAAGATGGCCGTGATCTGACGATATCCGCTTTTTTAACGGATAGGGGTAGCGCCCCATGCGAAGCATTTCCTCATCGTGATTCGATTCGATCACCGCAAGATCGGTTCCGAACAGCGATTCCTGAACCTCTTCCGAAAGATACCCCAGATCAGTGGAAAGCGTAAAGATACGGCCGTCCTCTGTTTTTATGCGAAAACCCAAGGGTTCGGCGCAATCGTGGGAGGTATGAAAATGGTCTATCGTCATTCCGGCAAGCTGCAGACCCTGTTCAATTGGATAGGCCCTGAGGCCGTCCAGCACCTCTCCCAAAGCGGTAAGGGTGCCGGGAGAGGCAAACACGGGGATATCGTATTTCTTCGCAAAGACACGCAGACCTGAAATGTGGTCGGTATGCTCGTGAGTAACAAGAATCCCCTGCACCGCGAGAGGGTCTTCCCCGCAAAGCCGCAAAGCGTTTTCAAGCTGCCTGGCGCTGCGTCCGGCGTCCAGAAGCACTCCGGCACTGCGGGAACCTATGTAATAGCTGTTTCCAGAGCTTCCGGAAAACATCGGGCAAAGCCTTGCCATACTGTATTTCTCCCTTTTTTAGCTTTAATATAGGGGAAACCCAAAAGGATTTCCCCCGCTTGATTTCCCTTTCAAAATCAGCCTACCTGATCCATAACCTTGTCGGGCTTTTGGCTGCGGTAAATATCCGCCCCAAGGCCCACAAGCTTTTCCACGATGTTTTCATATCCGCGTTCAATATAGATGATATCCTCTACCTGAGTGGTTCCGTGAGCGGCCAGACCGGCAATGACCACCGCCGCACCGGCCCTGAGGTCAAGCGCTCTCACAGGCGCACCCTTCAAATGGTCCACGCCCTCCACGATAGCGACCTTACCATCCACCGTGATCTGAGCGCCCATGCGGAGAAGCTCGTCCACATATTTGAAGCGGTTGCTGTCAAAAATTCCTTCGTTGATCATGCTCGTTCCGTGGGCTATGGAAAGCAGCGTCGTGATCTGGGGCTGCATATCGGTAGGAAAGCCGGGATGCGGCATGGTCTTGATATTGCATTTTTTCAAAGGCTTATCACACCTGACGTGGACGGAATCGTCCCCTTCCTCCACTGTAACGCCCATTTCCACCAGCTTTGCGGAAATGGATTCCAGATGCTTCGGCGTAACGTTCTTTACCGTAACGTCTCCGCCCGTAGCGGCGGCGGCTACCATATAAGTCCCGGCCTCGATCTGGTCGGGAATGATAGAATAAGCAGCTCCGCGGAGCTTCTGTACTCCGTGAATCTTTATGGTATCGGTACCGGCGCCGCGGATATCGGCGCCGAGGGTATTCAGAAAGTTTGCCAGATCCACAATATGGGGCTCACGGGCGGCGTTTTCGATCACGGTAAGCCCTCTGGCCTTTACGGAAGCCAAAATGATGTTCATGGTGGCTCCCACGGTGACAACGTCCATATAGACGTTGGCTCCGTGCAGATCGTCCTTTGCCCTTACGGTGATCATACCGTTATCCAGGCTGGATTCACAGCCCAAAGCGGCAAAGCCCTTCAGGTGCTGGTCGATGGGGCGCACACCGAGATTGCAGCCACCGGGCATGGGAACCACCGCGCTGCGGCAGCGGCCCAGCAAAGCACCGATAAAGTAATAGGACCCGCGAATACGCCGGGCACATTCCGCCGACACCGTATCGGTATCGATGGGACGGGGATCCACCTCAAGGGTATGACGGTCCAGATAACGGATCTCGGCCCCCATTTGCTGTAAAATGCTGGTCACAGCCTTCACATCGGAAATATCCGGAACATTCTCGATCAAGCAGGGAGAATCAGCAAGTATCGTGGCGGGCAGAATGGCAACTGCCGCGTTTTTCGCACCGCTGATATTTACTTCTCCCACCAGGCGGTTGCCGCCTTTGATAATGTATTTATCCAAAATTACACTTCCTAACGACCTTGTAAAAAAGTCAGTTTGAAGGAACTCGTCCATCGGGTTTAGTATGTGACTGTTCTATATCATAATACATTGAAAGAAAAAAGTCAACATCTCCGGCGAATTGCACTGTAAAAGGCAGATGTTATTGTAGAAAATCTCCAATAAATTGTCATTAATCTACCGGTTTCTTCAAATCTTTCCAGCAAAAAGAAAAATCCGGAAAGCAAAGCTCATCCGGATTTCTTTCCAAAGGCAACGGGCTTTTCTTCTCCGCTGCGAAGCCTTTTGATGTTGCTTCTGTGCTTGAGAAGTACTGTGCAGCCCACAAAAAGAGAAGCACCGGTAACAAACAGAAGATAGAAAAGCGAACAACCTTCCCCTGAAGCGCCGGTTGAAAAGTCAAGAAAATACGTAATAAGGAACGTATAAACAGGATAAAGAGCAGCGCAGACGATGGAGGCCAGCGACACGATCCGCTTTATCACAAACAGTAACATAAAGGTCCCCAGAATCATCAGGAAGACCCGCCAATCCAGCAAAGCCATCATGGCAGCAGAGGTAACAACGCCCTTTCCGCCGCGAAAGCCATAGTAAACCGGAAAAATATGTCCCAGGATACAGGCCACTCCCGCCGTGTACTGGCAGATCTTTACCCATTCTCCAGAAATGCCGCAGACGGAAACCACCAGCCAGGCAAACAGCACCGCGGCCACGCATTTCAAAAAGTCCCCCACAAAGGTCAGTGCCGCAGGGGCCTTTCCCACGGAACGCAGCACATTGGTCATACCCGCGTTGCCGCTGCCGTAGTCCCGAATATCCGCCTTGTTCTTAAAGAGCCTGGTAAAAATAATGGAAGAATTGATACTGCCGAGAAGATAACCGGCGGCAGCGCACACTGCAAAGTCCAGAGAAAGCATCCATCCGTTGACAATGGTATCAGGCATACTCATTCCTCCTTTTCCTTTCTTTCCCGAATGATGAGCCGTACCGGCGTACCTTCCAGGCCAAAGGTCTCCCGGATGCGGTTTATAAGATACCGCTGATAGGAATAGTGGAACAACTCATGGTCGTTGACAAAGCACACAAAGGTGGGCGGGCAGGTGGAAGCCTGGGTCATATAGTAGATCTTGAGCCTTCGGCCCTTGTCCGTAGGCGGCTGTACCCTGGCGGTGGCCTGCGCGAGGATATCGTTCAGCGTTCCGGTGGTGATGCGCATGGCATTGCTGCGGGCCGCCAGCAGGATCATTTCAAACATCTTGTCAAGCCGCTGCCCGGTTTTTGCGGAAATGAACAGGATGGGCGCATAGGACATGAAGGAAAAATCGTTTGTGAGCTTCTCCAGCATCTCCTGCATGGTCTTGCCGTCTTTTTCCACGGCGTCCCATTTGTTCACGCAGATCACGCATCCCTTTCCGGCCTCGTGAGCAATGCCGGCCACCTTGGAATCCTGCTCGGTAAAGCCCACTTCGGCATCGATAAGGATGAGGCACACATCGGCACGCTCCACCGCCATTTCAGCCCGAAGATTGCTGTAGTGCTCGATGGCGTCCTCCACCTTGCTTTTTCTGCGCAGACCCGCCGTATCGATAAAGGTAAACACCCCATGTTCGTTTTCAATGGTAGTGTCCACCGCATCCCGGGTGGTCCCGGCAATGTCGGAAACGATGCAGCGGTTTTCCCCCGCCACTTTGTTCACCAGGGAGGATTTCCCCACGTTGGGCTTGCCGATCACAGCCACCTTGATGACTTCCGTTTCTTCCTCCTCAGAAGCTTCCGGCAGAAATTCACACACTCTGTCCAGAAGGTCGCCGGTGCCGTGACCGTGGACGGAGGACACCATCACCGGGTCCCCCAGCCCCAGATTATAGAATTCATAAAACTCCGGGGGCGGGTCTCCCACGCTGTCACATTTGTTGACACACAGCACAACCGGCAGTCCGCTTTTCAACAGCATATCCGCCACATCGGAATCCGTGGCCGTAACGCCGGAACGAACATCTGTCACCAGCACGATGACCTGGGCGGAATCAATGGCGATTTGGGCCTGCTCCCGCATCTGTGTGAGGATAACATCCTTGGAGGCAGGCTCAATGCCGCCGGTATCCACAAGGGAAAAGCGCTTCCCGCACCACTCGGTGTCCCCAAAGATTCTGTCCCTTGTCACACCGGGGGTATCGTCCACAATGGACAGCCGCTTCCCCACTATTTTATTGAATAAAGTGGACTTGCCCACATTGGGCCGTCCAACGATAGCGACAATTGGTTTTGACATGATTTTTCTCCTTCCAAGGCATCAGCCCTTCCTTTTACAGTCGGGCCCACTCCATATATCCAGCCAGAAACGGTGCGCCCGGGTATTGCTTATAACTTACGGTTACAAACCCGTTCCTTTCATACCATTTCTTCAATTTTCTGTTATCATCGATCATTCCCAGGGAAACCCTTGGAATATCCTGCTCCGCCGCCATATCTTTGGCATACTCCAGCAAAGCTGTGCCAACGCCCCGATTCCAAAACTCCGGAAGAACCACAACATCGTTTATTTTGAGTTTCGTTTTCTCAATATTTAGGGAGAGGAACCCAACCATGGTATTTTCCTTGCGGTATCCGTACATTTTGATTCCGGACGCAAATTCCTCCTCCAGCACTTCCAACGGCAGATCCGCCCTTCCGCGATGGGGACAATTCTCATTTGTCAAACCAAACAGCACTGCAACAGGCTCATAGCCTGTATGGATCACATACAGGCATTCCGGCAATGCAGATTCCGTTACTTCTAAAATTGCGTCCATCCAATACACCTCCA
>CAZNZS010000073.1:0-11866 GCA_964577585.1 uncultured Acutalibacter sp. | reverse complement strand
TTCTATCTCCCCCGGTACAACCGGGGGTTCTTTGGCGCTGAAGCTAGCCAAAAGAACAAAACGGAGAACCGGTGATCCCTTTTGGATAGCCGGTTCTCCGTTTTGCTTCCTGTATCTGACGCAGAGAACGTATGCCGCAGATTGGCTGCGCGCCGTCCTTTTCCGATCCTGCTCTGCTTTACCACGACCTGATGCGTGCCTTCATTTCGTCTATGCCGAGAATGCCGTAGGCAAAGCCCTTTTTCACAAGCTCGTGCGGGAGAAACTCATCATATTTTTCAAAAAGCGGCACCTCGCCTGGATAAACCAGCTCCATCGGGTCAAGCGGCTCGCGCTCCGCCGCCTTCAGCACCTCAAAGAACTCCTTTTCGGAAGCCTTCATTTTAAACTGAATATAGTATGGCCTCGCGGGATCTACCGCGGTAAGCCTTAATTTATCGGCGCATTTCAGCTTCAAAAAGCGCTCCATTGCCAAAAAGGCATAGGTCCCCAGCCATGGGAACAGACACCACATTTCTCCGCCCAGGTGGATCAGCGGCCTGCGCGTCATATCCGACAGCCGTGCAGTACCGCGCGCCTCGCTGAGTCTTGCTGCGGCATTTTTCATTAAATAGGGATAGCTCATATCCTCCGCCAAAACACCGCGCATACGCTCCAGCACCTTTGTATTGATATCGCCCGGACATTGTCCGAAATAGGCGGGGACCTTGCCGCGCACCTGCTCGCAGTAAACCAGATGCCGCTTATGGTCCACTTCCTCCACGATCCAGACATGACCCGCGATCGCAATTTTCTCCCCGACCGGAGGGGGCATCACGATCGTACCCAGTTCCTGGGACTGACAACGGACGGTGTATTCCTCATTTTCCTGAAAGACGGCATAAAATTTGAAGGAATTGATCTGCCGCTCCCCTGCCAGCCCAACAATCAAGCCGCCAGTCTCAGTGCGCTCAATATGATCGGTTTCAAGCAAATGCCGCAGCAGTATCCTGTAATCTTCGGGCGTGATACGCCTGAAGCAGTTGAGGGTGAGCACCCGTGATGCCAGCGCCGCAGGCGAAAGCTCCCCGCAGGAAGCAAGGGTACTCATCGTCTGGTGGTAAAGCAGGCTGTAAGGCAGGCGGTCAGTTTTCGGCGGTTCGACAAACCGCTCCTCCCTGTAAAGCTGAACCAGCGCAATACCCTGGACCAGACTCCACGGGACCGTTTCGGGCAGCATAGCACGCGCTTCAGGCTGTTCTTCCCGCATCACGAACCACATTTCCGGTGGAAGCTCACGCCTGCCGGTCCTGCCCATCCGCTGCAAAAAGGAGGAAACCGTAAAGGGCGCGTCGATCTGAAAAGCGCGCTCCAGCCGTCCGATATCAATGCCAAGCTCCAGGGTCGCCGTTGTCACGGTCGTCATACACTGCTCATCATCTTTCATCGCCGATTCCGCCGTTTCCCGGAACGACGCCGACAAATTGCCGTGATGGATCAAAAACCGGTCCGGCTCGCGGTTTGCCTCGCAGTAACCGCGCAGCGTGGTGGTAACGGCCTCGCACTCCTCGCGGGAATTGACGAAAACAAGGCATTTCTTATTTCTTGTATACTCAAAAACATAGGCAAGGCCCGGGTCGGCGTTTTGAGGCGCGGTATCACTTTTCATATCAAGCTCCGGCAGAGCGGGCGTCTCTCCTGACTCTCCCGCCTCCCCCGGTTCAGCGCCCGGCGTTGTGAAAAAGTGCTCCATTGAAAGCCGCCAGGTCATGCCCTTCGTTTCTATTTTCGGAATGGCCGTTCCGCGCCCCGTACCGGCAGCCAAATACGCTCCGGTGCCCTGCGGGTCTCCAATGGTGGCGGAAAGCCCGATGCGGCGGGGATTCACGCCGGCAAGCCTCGAAAGCCGTTCAATTAAGCAAAGCGTCTGTCCCCCGCGGTCTCCCCGCAGCAGCGAATGCACCTCGTCGATCACCACAAAGCGCAGATCGCCAAACAGCTTCGGGATAAAGGCATGCTTATGCAAAAGCAGCGCCTCAAGCGATTCGGGCGTGATCTGCAAAATGCCGGACGGGTGCTTCAGCAGCTTATTTTTATGCGACTGCGCCACGTCGCCGTGCCAATGCCAGACCGGGATCTCCGCCTCACGGCACAGATCGTTCAGGCGCAGGAACTGATCGTTGATCAGCGCCTTTAAGGGGCCGATATAAATCGCGCCGACCGATGCCGGCGGATCCTCGGAAAAGAGGGTCAAGATCGGGAAAAACGCCGCCTCGGTCTTACCCGAGGCAGTGGAAGCGCAAAGCAGAAGATTTTGGTCGGTATTGAAGATCACGTCCCCTGCCGCAACCTGAACGGCACGCAGCGACTCCCATCCGCTCTGATAAATAAAATCCTGCACAAAAGGTGCATACCGGTTAAAAACATCCATCACGTCACCTATATTTCAAATTCGGCGAATTCTTCGGTAGCGCCGTCTTCTTCCGGCTTTGCAAAGCTGAAGTCCTCCGAGCGCAGAAGCGCCGCCGCGTCAACATTGGGATTCTGATAAAGGATGTCGAGCAGTTCGATAAAATCACGTATCACCTCACGGGGCGTGATCGCCTGATCCGTTCCGATACGGGAAAATTCGATCTGAATAAAGGTGATAAAATCCGCCTCGCAAAGCTTTACCTCGTAATCAAACAGCTCCGCGTGGATCTCCGCAAGCTTTTCGGTCAAAACAAGCATTTCTTCATTGGTAAGAGGTGAAAGCCTGATGACCGGAGCCAGCATATCCCGCATTTCCCCTTTGCCGAACCGCCCCGCAGTCAAGCGTGACCTCAGCGCCTCATAGCTGTAAACGCCGCGGCGGGTATCCTCCATACACTGCGGCGTACCGCTCATAATAATGCCGAGATACTGCGCCTTGCCCTGCAGGGTATCGTTATACATCGTCAGGATCTTTTCATAATTGTACTGGCGTGTAATGCTGTTCGGAATTTTATAGATATTCACAAGCTCGTCAATCAAAATAATCAGCCCGCCGTAGCCCGCCTTTTTCAAGAACACCGCAAACAGCTTGATATATTCGTACCAGTCGCTGTCGGTGATGATGATGTTCACACCGAGTTCCTGCCTGGCCTCGGTTTTTGTGATATACTCCCCGCGGAACCATTTGATGACCTTTGCCTTGAGCTCGTCATCGCCATCCAAATATGCCCGATAATACAGCGTCAGCAGGCGGGCAAAATCAAACCCGTGCACCATTTCGTTCAGGGCGGAGATCACTGTGCGGATCTTCCGCTCTGTCGCATCGGCCAAGCGGCTGTCGTCAAAGGAAAATCCGTTTTCATTTGCCGCCTCGGTCTGCACATTGCTGATCCAGCGATCGAGTATCAGGGGCAGCGCGCCGCCATCGGGCCTAGTTTTGGTGGAAAGGCTGCGGATCAACTCCTTATAGGTCGCAAGGCCCTGTCCGTTTGTACCCTGCAGACGGCGTTCAGGGGATAAATCCGCATCGGCTGTCACAAAGTTTTTATCCATGGCGTAATTGCGGACCGTTTGCAGCAAAAAGCTTTTCCCGCTGCCGTATTTGCCTACGACAAAGCGAAACGCAGCGCCGCCTTCTCCGATAATATCGATATCGTGCAAAAACGCATCAATCTCGGTTTCTCTTCCCACCGTAATATACGGCAGGCCGATACGCGGCACAACGCCGCCCTTGAGGGAATTGATGATCACCGTTGCAATCCGTTTGGGTATCTTCATAGCTGCAGCATTCCTTTCAGTTCATCCGTGTAATCCGCTATAACCTCGGGCGCGTCGCCCTCAAAGACGATCACCGTGTCCCCAAAGCGGTCAAAAAGCGCATCGTTGATGTGATCTATCGCAAGGGACAACATTATACCGCACTCTCGCGCCGCGTTTTCAGCATTCCCGCCTGTCAGCAAAGCGCTTAAAACCACGCGGCATGGCACATCCAGCTCACAGCCATCCACCGGCTCAGACACTGGCGCCGACTCAGGCTCGGGCGCCGGGACAAAAGCAGGCGGATTTACAGGTTCCGCTTCTTCCGATTCCTCCACGATCAGCTTTTCCCTTGTCAAATCTGCCGCCGCACGGATCTCCCGAAGCTTTGAAACGTCGATCTCAACCGCGGCGCGCTCGCTTTCGCGTTTTGCTTTTGCATGCCCGGCTATCGCCTGGTGGATCGCGGTTTCGAACAGAGCGGAAATTTCGATGTATTTTAAAGATGATCTGTGCCCGTAGGTCTTTCTCAGGCAACAGTCGATATCCTTGAGCAGCGCGCCCAGCCTGCCCGCCTTATCCCGCACAGGGTAAAACCGTTCTTCCCGCCAGCTGTTGTTCCTGCAGATGAACCGGCAGATGCGGTTTATTTCATATACGCAGTCCTCGTGCGGCGCCTGCTGGTAAAAAACCGCCGATTCAAACAATCCGTAATACTGCTGTACGGGCCGGCCGAATAGGCTGGTAAAAATACTGCCGCCCGGCTTTTTTTCGTAATGCTCCGCCAAAATGCGGAAAACACGGGAAACCACGTCGTCAACAGCCTGGGGCTGCTTTTTGTAAAATGCGGAATCGGTTATTTTGTAGGAAGAAAAAACCTCCAGTGCCGCCGTTATTTCGGCAGGCGTTTTATTCGGATAATCCATTAATACGATCAGCGCCGCATCGTTTTTTAAGGCGGGCAAATCGGTCAGCAGAGATGGCTCCAGCTGGTAATAAACCGCATAATCCACAAGCCATTTTCCCGTGTAGGGCAAAATTCTGCGGTCCAGCCTGCCGTAATCCTGCGCGAAGCCCTTCATCTTCAGGAACCCGTCTTCCGGCGACGAAACGCCGATCAGATTGATCAACTCATACAAATAAAGGAACGCAAAGGGCATCGGCGCCTGCTTGACATCTCCCTGCCTGAGCCTTGTCCGCCAGGAAAAGTAGCCCCGCAGCTCTTCGCTTTTCAAATCGGCATAGGTGGGATAATACCGCGTAAAATCCCCACGGTAATCGTAATCATCGGTAAACTCCTCCATCAGCTTGCCCTGCCGATAAAAAATTTCGGAGGTGGGCGCATACGCGCAACGCCGGGCCACACCCAGCTTTTTCATCGCCGCGTATTCGGGCGGCATATAATTCTTCATCTGCGCCGCGGTAAAAATCAGCGGCACGTCCCGATAAACCGTTTCATCCGAAAGCTTCTTGTCCGATAAAACTGTTTCAATCAAATCATCTATCTCTTTTTTGGTGGAAGAGTTCCTCTCTTTGCTTTTATCCGGCAAATCCGTTTCGAGTGGCCGATCCACCGATTCGTTAAGCTGTTTCGTACCGCTCGCCCTCTTTACTGCCCGATTGAATTGCCCGTATCATAAATTTCTGTGCAAAGTGAAGCCGCGCAGTGCGGAAAAGGCGCAGGTCCAGGATCACTGTTTCCGCATTTTCTCAGACATCAAAGGCTCTGACTTTGCTGACACCATGAGAGTATCATAGCATAAATCAAACATACGTTCAAGCCCATTTTTCATTTTCACCGCTCCCTCATGTGTTTCCCACGATTCATCAAAGAGAACAGCTGAAATTTCAAAAATCAGGGATGCAGTGCATGAGCCGCCGTTCAAGCTCTGCTGGAAAAAGCCGCTTTGACGCAGCAGCGTCAAAGCGGCTTTTTCCTTTATCAGGCCTTCTTCAGCCGGATCACATTCCAGGAGGCAGACGCCAAACGACTTTTGAGCATCGTCCCCTTCTGCTCGTCGCTTCCGGTCTTATTTACAGGTGCAACCGTCTGACTGGCTGCGGAATTCACGGCCAAGAAATCATCATGCGTGAGGGCGATATGCTCACAGAATTGGTACCCTTCAAAGCCCTTCAGATCGGTCTCCAATACGATGTCCTCTTTCAGGTCGCGGTTTACGGCAAACACGGTAAGCTCTTCCGCTTTGTCATTCCACACCGCCACGGATTCCACATCGGTAACGTCTGTATAATCTGCGGTATCATGGCGGGAAGAACGCAACGAAGTGTTCAGCGCGATCCCTCTGCCATAGCGGGAGGCATGGAGATAGGGATAGAAGATCGTCTGCTTCCAGGCCGGGCCATTTTCCTCTGTCATGATCGGAGCGATGACGTTTACAAGCTGGGCGAGGCACGCCATGCGGACCCGGTCGGAATGCTTCAGGAGCGTGATGAGCATAAGGCCCACCAGAAGCGCGT
This sequence comes from uncultured Acutalibacter sp., assembly GCA_964577585.1. Taxonomy (GTDB): domain Bacteria; phylum Bacillota; class Clostridia; order Oscillospirales; family Acutalibacteraceae; genus Acutalibacter. Next base: position 5,680 of record CAZNZS010000073.1, on the reverse strand, counting down.
CTTCAAAATCGTATTTATCTTCCAGCAGATGGGGAGCAATGCCCCAGGGGCGGTTCCGCATGGTATCGCTGTCTTCAGCGTCGGCGTGGAACCAGACGTTCCATTCGTCGAAGCTCAGCATCATGTCCTTTTTTGCCCTGCGCTTTGCCTTCACGAAATCGCAGGTGGAGATCACCGTTTTGATAAAGCGGTCCATATCGTCTGACTGTGCCAGGAAATTGGCGGTATCATGGAATCTGTTCCCGTAATACGTATGCAGTGAGATATAGTCTACGCTGTCATAGGCTTCTTCCAGAACTGTTGCTTCCCATTGGGGAAAAGTGGGCATTCCGGTATTGGAGCTTCCGCAGGCCACCAGCTCAATAGATGGGTCGATCTGCTTCATGGCCTTGGCGGTCTCATCTGCCAGGCGGCCGTATTCCGTGGCTGTTTTATGCCCTGTCTGCCAGGGGCCGTCCATCTCGTTTCCCAAGCACCAGACCTTGATATTATGAGGATCCTTCACGCCGTGAGAGATCCGCAGATCGCTGTATTTCGTGCCGGAGGGGTGGTTGCAGTATTCCAGCAGATTGCAGGCGGCGTCGATTCCCCTTGTGCCGAGATTTACTGCCATCATCACGTCTGTATCGGCCTTTTTCGCCCAGGACGCAAACTCGTTTACGCCCACCAGATTGGGCTCCGTGCTGCGCCAGGCAAGCTCCAGTCTGCGGGGCCGCTGACTTACCGGACCCACACTGTCTTCCCAAAAGAAATTGGACACAAAATTTCCGCCGGGGTAACGGATGATCGGCACACCGATCTCCTTGACCAGCTCAATCACATCCTTACGGAAGCCCTCGCTGTCGGCGCTGGGATGTTCGGGCTGATAAATGCCGCCGTATACGGCCCGACCCAGATGCTCGATAAAGGAACCGTAGATCCTGTTGTCTATCCGGCTGATCTGAAAGTCCTTGTCAAGAGTGATGTGGGCAAATTTTTTCTCCAAATTTATCATTCCTTTCCTGCTGAGATGGTTACTGAATTTTATTGGATTCAGGACTTAAATATCCAGCTTTCCTGTCTGCTCCTCCAGGAAGCGCTCTCCCCGCTCCAGCAGACGCTGAAGGCGGTGATTGACTCCGCTGCGGCTGATCCCCAGCTTTTCTCCAAGCTGTCTCAGGGTCATTTCGGGATTTTCAAGCCGCAGGACCGCCAATTCTTTCAGTTCATCGGGCAAGGCTTCCAGCGCACCGGCATCGCTGATGGCGGCTATGGCGGCGATCTGCCTTGCAGACGCCGAATATGTTTTATCCATGTTGGCGATCTCGAAATTTGCCTTCCTGTTGATGTCGTTTTTCGTTTCCTTATACATGCGGACCTGCATCAGCTCCATGGAGGCGCCGGCAGCACCGAGATAGGTCAGGAAATCCTCAATCTGCCCGCTTTCCTTCCAATAGACCACATATCCGCTTTTCCGCGACGACAGCAGGGGCTTGCTTTCAAAGGCGGTCACTTCGCTTAAAAGCGTGTACAGGCTGTTGGCGACAGTCTTATAGGGAATGGAAAATTCCAGATGGTAATCCTTTTCCGGGTCTGTAGCGCTGCCACAGGTGAGAAAAGCACCCCGCAAAAAAGCGCGCAAGCAGCACTCGTTTTCCAAAACAGCCCTGTTGATCCGCAAATTCACTTCTTTGCCGGCATGGCCGAAGCTCTCCAAAAGCTTCTGTCTTGCCCCAAGGTCGGGAAGACAGATGCGGTATGCGGGCTTTTTTCGCCTGCTTACGCCGTAGGAAAGCTCACCGCTGACAGCCGCAGTTTCAGCGGCCAGCTCCAGCATTTGCCGGGCAACACAGCCGTTTTCCGTGGTAAAGGAGGCTTCCTTCAAAGAAAAGCATCTGGAAAAAAGCCACATGCCATAGCATTCCGCTCTGCGGCAGCAATCCTTTTTCAACTCTATTCTGCAAAGCTCGTTTTTGACTTCCGATGAAAAAGACATAACAGTTTATACGCCTTCCAGCTTTTTTATGGTTTCTTCCAACCGTCCTGCAATAGCCTCGTAATCCACCTTGGAAAAATCGATGGTGTCCACCGTAATTCTGAGGCCGCCCAGATCAAAGTCTGCCATGCCCCGTTTGTGGAAGCCCGCCACAAACTGTTCCAGCGTAAGCGGAACATATGGGGTCCTCCCCCCTCCGGCTCGGGATAACAAGTGTTCACGACGTGGCCTCGGTGGCGATCTGGTGAAAGGTCACGCTCTAAAAATCGCCGGTAGATCGTTTCATAGTCCCCAGTGAGGAATACTGTCACAGGAGTACAGTCATACTTGCACAGCAACGCTTCCAAACCGGGTCTGGAAGCCGACTCGAAGTTGTTTTCCAACAGGAAGGGAATTTCCAGCTTCGTCAGGCTTTCTGCAAAATAATAGCAGAGATCCATGGCGGCAATGCCGAGAGCCACTTTCTCTTTTCGGGAGTGAAAGCCCACATCGTCAAACAGAATCTCTTTGGCCCTGTCCTTGGAAAGCACAGGAAGACTCAGCCGGCAGGACAGATATTCCGACAGTCTGGTTTTTCCCGAAGCAGGCATGCCGGTAACCAAAACACAATACATGCGATCCTCTCAATTCTTCTGAATATCCCGGTGGGTCACGCTGGTCCTGACACCTTTTGCTCCCAGATAATCGCACATGTACTGGGCCAAAGCAACGGAGCGATGATGGCCGCCGGTACAGCCTACAGCAATCACAAGTTGGCTCTTTCCCTCTTTTGCATACAGGGGCATGAGATAATCTATCATATCAGTAAATCTGGAAACGAAGCCCTTTGTCTCGTCATTTTCCATAACATAGTCGCGCACATCTTCGTCCAGGCCCGTTTTGTTCCTCAATTCCTCTTCATAAAACGGATTGGGCAGACAGCGCACGTCAAACACCAAGTCCGCCTCCAGCGGGATACCGAATTTAAAGCCAAAGCTGATGCAGTGCACCGCCATGGAATCTCCCAGGCTGCTCAAGAACAATTCTGCGATCCTGTTACGAAGCTGCGTAGGCGATACCCCGGAGGTATTGATCACATAATCCGAGCATTCCTTTACCGGGCGGAGCATTTCCCGTTCCAGCTTTACGGCCTGCTCCAAAGAGCCGTTCAGGTCTTCGGAAAGCGGATGCTTTCTGCGCGTTTCCTTAAAACGGCGTACCAAAACGGCATCGGAGGAATCAAGAAACAGGATCTTGTAGGACTTTTCATCCTGTTTGAGAGTCTCCAATGCGGAAAAGAAGGATTTGAAGAGTTCTCCGCCCCGGGTATCGGTCACAACGGCCACACGTTTCCCCAAACCCTCCGATTTCAGACAAAGATCATAAAACACGGGGATCAGGGCAGGTGGCAGATTGTCTACACAATAGAAGCCTATGTCCTCCATGGCATGCATTGCCCGTGTTTTTCCGGCTCCCGAAAGGCCTGTAACAATAACAAATTCCACGGCTTTCCCTCATTTCTGAAAAAACTATTGCGGCTCTCCCGTGACCCGGACCTCGCATTCCAGTCTTATCCCGGTTTTCTCTTCTACCGTCTGCTGTATCTCCCGGACAAGCTGAAGCACATCTTCACAGGTTGCGCCGCCGGTGTTCACAATGAATCCGGCGTGCTTGGGGCTTACCTGGGCTCCGCCAATCTGTCTGCCCTTTAATCCGCATTCCTCAATGAGGGCGGCGGCATATCCATTCTTCGGGCGCTTGAAGGTGCTGCCGGCACTGGGCATATCGTAAGGCTGCTTTTCTTTGCGGCGGTTCATCAGCTCTTCCATTTTTGCGGCTATCTCATTCCTGTTTCCCGGCTCCAGTTGAAACTGCGCGGAAAGGATGATATCGCGCTTATCGGAATACCGGCTGTGACGGTAGCCGAAATCAAGGTCTTTCTTCTTGACGGTTTCCAACGCTCCGTCAGGGGTCAAATGCGTTACCTCCGCGACAACATCCCGCATTTCTCCGCCATAAGCGCCGGCGTCCATGTAAACAGCTCCGCCTACAGAGCCGGGGATGCCCCAGGCAAATTCCAGTCCGCTGAGGCTGTGGTCTCTTGCAAATGCGCAGAGAGCGCTTAAAGGCACGGCGGCCCCGGCACAGACAGTTTTCCCGTCAGGCAGAAGGGAAATGTCCTTCCACTGGCCTTCCAAACTTATGACCGTGCCACGGATGCCCAGGTCAGACACGAGAAGATTGGAACCTTTCCCCAGAATATACCAGGGAACAGCGCCATCCTCCAAAGCCTTCAGCACGGCTGAAAGCTCCTCCTTGTTTTTTACCGATAAAAAGCGGTCTGCCGGACCGCCGATCCGAAAGGTGGTGTGGGCACTCATCGGCTCGTTCTTGGTACAGGAAAGGGAAAGTACCTCTGTAAGACGGTCGAAAGCAGTATAATCCGGTTGCAAGGACTTCACTCCTTATCCGATAAAGTCTCTTTTCTAAAAGCTATGCGCGTACTCTCAAAAATACACTGGAAAAGAAAGCAAAAAGCACATCAGATCTCAAGCTCTTTTTCCACATCCATGCTTTGCAAATCGGCTGGATCCATACCAAGACTTGTCAAAAGCTCATGGGCCGCGTTATATCCCATCTTCTTCTGGCGGTTATTCATTGCCGCCACCTCGATGATGATGGCGAGATTTCGACCGGGCTTTACGGGAATTGTGATCACCGGAATGCGGATGCCAAGAATTTCAGTATATTCGTTATCAATGCCCATGCGGTCGTACACCTTGGTGGAATCCCAAAGCTCCATATTGATACACATGTCTATTTTTTCCGTGAGCTTGACGGCGCCCATACCAAAGATGCGCCTGGCATTGATGATGCCGATGCCTCGCAGCTCGATAAAATGGCGGATATTTTCAGGGGCCTGGCCTACCAGCGCCTTTCGTGAAGTACGGCGGATCTCCACCGCGTCATCAGCGATAAGCCGGTGGCCTCGCTTGATCAGCTCGATAGCGGTCTCACTCTTTCCCACACCGCTGTCGCCTACAAGCAGCACGCCCTCGCCGTATACTTCCACGAGGACGCCGTGACGGGTGATCCTGGGTGCAAGCTCAACATTCAAAAGCGCAACAAGGTCCGCCACCACGTTCGAAGTGGAATCCTTGGAGGAAAGCAGCGGAATGTTGAATTCTTTTGCAGCCTCCAGCATATAATCAGGTGAGACGATCCCCCGGGCAATTATCACTGTGGCGGGTCTCAGGGCAAAGAAGTTCCGAACGGTCTCGGCTGCCTCCTTTTCCCCGCGCTTATCCAAAAGCGCCATTTCAGAACGGCCCAATATGGAAATACGGTGCTGGTCAAAATAATCACAGAAGCCGTTGAGCTCCAGCCCGGGACGGAGCACATCCCTGGAGCAGATCAGGATGTTTTCAGAGCTTTCCGGCAAATGGATCTCCTGTAAAGCAAGCTCCTTGATGATTTTGGCAAGAGGTATGGAATATTCCTCAGTCATACGAAACACCCTTTCTTCCAGAACTTGTAAATGCCGGTTTCCCAGCGGTTTCTTTTATTATAGACGAACCCACCGAAAAAATAAAGGGGAATTCCGAAAAATACCTCTTGCATTTTCACCTGGACTGTGGTATAGTAGTTAAGCTGTCATGGGACAGCACGAATAAATATCGCGGGGTGGAGCAGTTCGGTAGCTCGTCGGGCTCATAACCCGAAGGT
>CAZNZS010000072.1:0-11870 GCA_964577585.1 uncultured Acutalibacter sp. | reverse complement strand
CCCTGCATGGCCTCCAGGAAGGTGAACCTCGGCAGGGTGAAGAGCCCGATGCCGGAGAAGTGGGAGAAATCGATGAGCTTCAAGCCGTCGTTGCCTGTCGCAATGCCGATCACGGTGAACAGGGCGCACATGGCATAGCCTGCCACAATGCCGATGATGAAGGGAATCAGCTTAATGCCCTTGCTGCCGTAGACGGAGCACAGCATGGTGACCAGAAGGCCAAACAGGCCGCAGAACACGGCCAGCAGGGGATAGGCGGAAGAAACCATGGCAGTTTGCTCCACGATTGCGCCGTCCTGGATTGCCTGACTGACAGACTCTACCAGATAGCCGCCGGCATTCAGGTTGGAAATGGCGCTGCCGGCAAGGCCCAGGCCGATGATGGCCACGGTGGGGCCGATGACCTGCTTGGGCATCAGCTTGTCGATCCAAGCGACACCGGCAAATTTCACGATGAGAGCAATGATCACATACACAAGGCCGGCAAAGATCGCGCCGATGATCAGGCCCAGATAACCTGCCTGCACGGATACCGCACCGGCAAAGGCAGCGCTCATGGAGCCGATAAAGGCGAAGGAAGAACCTAGGAACACAGGGCTCTTTGCCTTGGTGAACAGCACATAGACCAGTGTGCCTACGCCAGCGCCGAACATGGCGGCTGTCTGCTGCATGCCATTGCCCACAATGGCGGGCACCGCGATGGTGGCGGCCATGATCGCCAGCAGCTGCTGCACCGCGAAGACGATGAGCTGCCCGAACTTAGGCCTGTCCTTGATGTTGTACGTTAGTTTCATGTTCATTTCCTCCAGTATTCAATTTTCCCGAATTGCAAAAAACGGCAACAGAAAAAGACCGCTTTCACGCAGATTCGTACTATTCTACCATTGCGGAAAGGAAAAGTCCAGATAAATTTGATCCTGCCGGGGAAATTTTTTCTTCCGTCTTTTTTCGAAATGTGCTATACTGAAAGCCCGGCCTGCCGCAAACCGGTGGAGCGCCGCAGAGAGAATGGGTAGAAAAGCCTGCCAATCAGTTAAGGAGACCAAAACATTGCCGCAAAGACGAAGAAAAAGAGAGATCCTCAACCGAACAGACCACCGGCTGGACATGAGCCCCGCCGGGCGGAACCTTTTTGTCTCCCGGGAAAAGCAGCTGAAAAGCCGGGACGCCAGAAGGCTGAAGCTTTGGACCCGTGTGGTCCTGGGGCTTTTGATTGCGCTTGCCTCCTGCCTTTTTGTATTCCTTTTCTTTTTATATGTAGGTCCCTGGTTCCGTTCCGAAATGGCGGTAAGCGGAGCTTCTCAGCCGGAGTCCTCGGAAGCCAGCATGGTGGCCTCCTCTGTCCAGCAATATGACGAGATCGGCCTGCCCATATACAGCGAAGATGTTTCCTTGTTCGTCATCAATTCCTCAAGCCCGGCCGGGGAAGACTATATACCCTCCCTTACCGCTGTGGAGGGCGCCCAGGTGGACTCCAGGATCGCGCCTGCTCTGCGCCAGCTTGTGGCCGCGGCGAAGCAGGACGGGCTTGCCCTGGTCTTTACCGAAGGATACGTGCCTTATGATGAGCAGAAAAAACGGTTTGAAGAAAAGGCAAAGGAGCTGGAAGAGTCCGAGGGCCTTTCGCCGGTCATGGCCAGGGCTCAGGCGGCGTCTGTCGCGCCCCGCCCCGGAGAATGTGATTCTCAAACCGGTATGTGCGTGAAGGTCAGCGGAGACCCGGAGACCTTCGATACCTCGAGAACAAGCTCTTGGCTCAAATCCAACATGGGAAAATACGGCTTTATTTTCCGGTATCCCAGATATAAGGAGGATATGACCGGTGTGGAATACGATCCCACTGTGATCCGCTATGTGGGCAGCGCCGCCGCCACTGCCATGCAGCAGCGTTCTCTTTGCCTGGAGGAGTATATCGCGTATTTAGACAGCCAGTGAAAACTTTTCTCGCCGGTGCGAAAAGCAAAAGTATTGCCGTGCCCATAAAAAAAGCTTGCTTTTTTATGTATCCTGTGATAGACTAATACCCGGCTAAATTTTCAGAACAGCCCGTTAAGAGGTGAAACCAAGAATGAAGCAGAATATACATCCCGACTATCAGGAGACCACCATCACCTGCGCTTGTGGAAACGTCATCAAGACCCGCTCCACGAAGAAGGATATCAAAGTCGAAATATGTTCAAAGTGCCACCCGTTCTTTACGGGCAAGCAGAAGCTGGTGGATACCAGCGGCCGCGTGGATATGTTCAAGAAGCGTTACGGCATGACCGATGACAAAAAGTAAGAAAACAGAGTTCAGGCGGCGCAACACTGCGCCGCCTGAATTTTTGCGGAGGGCTATATGGAATATCTTACGGTCCACGGAGAAGCGGCGGATGAATTTGTGGAAAAGAAGTCCCGTTTTATCGGTTCCTGCCGCCCGGTAAAAAGTGAGGAAGAGGCGTTGGAGTTTATCGCTGCCCTGAAAACAAAATATTGGGATGCCTCCCACAACGTGTACGCCTACAGCATCCGGGAAACCGGCGTGCAGAGATTCTCCGATGACGGCGAGCCCCAGGGCACGGCGGGGATCCCGGTCCTCGACACGCTGAAGAAATCGGGGATCACTGATGTTGTGGTGGTGGCTACCCGCTATTTCGGCGGCATTCTTCTCGGCGGGGGCGGATTGATCCGCGCCTATTCCCATACGGCCTCCATTGCGCTGGCAGCCGCCGGAAAGGTCATTATGCGGGAATGCCTGCTCCTTTCCGTTTCCTGCGATTATTCCCTTTACGGCAGGGTCCAGGGGGTCGTTCCCGAATGCGGCGGGGTGATCGATGACACGGAGTTCCTGGAAAACATCACAGTGCGCTTTCATCTGGCCCCGGAGGAGCTTGGGAGGCTGGAAAAGCGGCTGGCGGACGCCACGGCCGGCGCGTGTGGTATCCGACAGGAAGGAAAGAGTTTTTTTGAATTTTCCTTATAACAAAATAGGATTCCCAGTCTGTATAAGGCCCCCCAGTCTGTCATCTGCTGAATGATAGCAATGCAAGCATTGCTATCATGAAGAATCTCGTTCTTTGTCCTTTCTGACATCCAACAACTACTTTGCGAAGAATTCCGTCCTGAATGCTTGCAAAGCCCACACGGTACAAAAATTTTTTCAATAAAGAAAAAGTACATTTTGAGGAAACCACGTATATAAAGGTGTGAAATGGAAAAAGTCGGAGCTTGCTCTGAAAGACCGGAAAGGAGATGCGCGGCATGACGGTACGGGAAATGACACAGCAGAGAGAACGGGAAACTCTTGCGCCCTGGGCGGCTTTTTCCGATGCTACCAAGGGCAGGGCGTGCCCTGAGGAGGAATGCGATCTGCGCACGCCTTATCAGCGGGATCGGGACAGGATCATCCACTGCAAATCCTTCCGGCGCTTAAAGCATAAGACCCAGGTGTTCCTTGCCCCGGAGGGGGATCATTACAGAACGCGGCTTACCCACACTCTGGAGGTCTCACAGATTGCCAGAACGATCGCCCGGGCCCTGCAGCTCAATGAGGATCTCACCGAGGCGGCGGCTCTGGCCCACGATCTTGGCCACACCCCCTTCGGTCATGCGGGAGAGCGGGCCTTGAACGCCGTCATGCCCAATGGCTTCCGCCACTATGAGCAGAGCGTAAGGGTGGTGGAACGCCTGGAAAAGGACGGGCGCGGCTTGAATCTTACCTACGAGGTCCGAAACGGAATGCTCTGCCACACCAGCGGGATGGAAGCGGAGACCGCGGAGGGCAGGATCATCCGCTGGGCGGATAAGATCGCCTATATGAACCACGATATCGACGACGCCATCCGGGCCGGTGTGATCCGGGAGGAGGACATTCCAAGGTCCATCACCGATGTGCTTGGCACCTCCAAGACGCTGCGCATCACTTCTTTGATCCGCTCTGTGGTGGAAAACAGCAAAGAAGGCCGGATCGCCATGGACCCAAAGACCCTGGCGGCCTTTGAAGAACTGAACGACTTTATGTTTCAGGCCGTGTATTTAAACGAATATGCAAAAAAGGAAGAAAAGAAGGTCCCCCACATCATCCACAGCCTGTTTATTCATTTCAAAGATCCGGACAACCTTCCGGATTACATGAAGATCATCGCCGAAGAAAGCGGAAAAGAGACTGCGGCCTGCGATTATGTTGCCGGCATGACGGATCATTACGCCGTGACCTGCTATGAAAATCTGTTTATTCCCAAGGCCTGGAACCTTCAATCTTAAGCCTGTTCTATGTTCTAAAGGCAAAAGGTCACTTGAACCTTAACGGAGAGATCAAAAGGAGAAGGCGGCTGGTCACGGCCTGTCCTTCTCTGACAACTAAAATCTAAGGAAGCTCTGATTAAATCAAACGGGTCAGATCGGCGAGAAGATATTTCGTATGTCAAAGGCCCAAAATCGCAGGAATACTTGGTGTATTTCAAGACTTTTGGAGCAAAGACAGACGGAATATCTGCCGCCGAGATGCGCCTGGGAGATTTATTCAGAGGTTCCCTAACATCCAGGATCTGAAAGGAGGCGTTTTCCGTGCCGTTTCCCCAAAGCTTTCTGCAGGAGCTTGATTCCCGCAGTCCCATTGCCGATATTGCTGCTTCCTATGTGGAACTGAAGCGGCGGGGCAAGACCCTTTTGGGGCTTTGCCCCTTCCACAACGAAAAAACGCCTTCCTTTAACGTGTACCCGGAAAGCAATTCCTTTTACTGCTTCGGCTGCAACAAGGGAGGCGGCGTGTTTCAGTTTGTGATGGGCGTGGAAAACCTGGCCTTTCCCGATGCCGTAAAATGGCTTGCCCAGCGGGCGGGAATGACGGTTCCGGAGGACGGCACCGATGACGGCCTTTCCAGGCTGCGAACCAGGATTCTGGAGATCAACCGTGAATCCGGCCGCTTCTATTACAAAACGCTTTCCCAGCCGGAAGGAAAAGCCGGTCTGGAGTATTTCAGAAGGCGCGGGCTTGACAGCCAGACGATACGCCATTTTGGGCTTGGCTACGCGCCGGACAGCGGCTTCGCCCTGGTGAACCATCTGAAAAGGGAGGGCTACAGCAAGGAGGAGCTTCTGGCGTCAGACATGGTCCGTGCTTCCCGAAACGGCAATCTTTATGACCGCTACCGGGGAAGGGTCATGTTTCCGATTTTTGATCTGCGTGGTAATGTGGTGGCTTTCGGCGGGCGGATCCTTACCGATGAAAAGCCCAAATACATAAACACCTCAGACACACCCGTCTACCACAAAAGCAGCGGCCTGTTCGCCATGAACTTTGCCAAGGATTCCGGTTCCCGGCAGCTGATCCTGGCGGAAGGCTATATGGATGTGATCGCCCTTCACCGGGCGGGCTTTACAAATGCCATCGCGTCGCTCGGCACATCGCTTACCGAGGAGCAGGCCCGAATCATCAGAAGATACACGGAGGAAGCCGTCATCTGCTATGATTCCGATGAGGCGGGCCAGCGGGCCACCCAGCGGGCGATCCCGATTTTGAAAAACGCCGGGCTTATCGTGAAGGTCATCACCGTGCCGGGAAATAAGGACCCGGACGAGTTCATGCGTTCTCAGGGTGCTGACGGGCCCCTGCGCTTCCGGCAGCTTTTGGAAAACAGCGGGAACGACACCGAATACCGGCTGGACAAGCTGCGTTCCCAATATGACCTTGCTACGGAGGATGGCCGCTCCCGGTATCTGCGGGAAGCGGCGGAAACGGTGCTTGTGAACCTGAGCCGTATGGAGCGGGATATTTACGCGGGCCGGCTTTCCAGGGAAACAAATGTGGAAAAGGCCAATATCCTCGATACGGTAGCTCACCTTGCGGCCCAAAAGAACCGGAAGGAGAAGCGGGAGCTGATCCGGTCTCAGCAAAAGGTGACGGCCGCCCAAAGTGTACTGAATACGGAAAAGGAAAAGAACCTGAAGGCAGCTTTGGCCGAGGAAGGGATTATCGCTTTTCTGTTCCGGCATCAGGACAGGGCGAGAGAGCTGGAAGAAAGGCTGCCGCCCGAAAAATTTATCACCGTGTTCAATTCCAGAGTATACGCCGTTTTGTTGGGTAAAACTATATATGGCGACGTGTCTTTGGCGGGGCTTTCGGAGGATCTGACGCCGGACGAGCTTTCAGAGCTTACCAGGATCCTGACAGAACGGGCGGATGTGCCGCCCGCCTGGAAGGACGTGGAAGAATACATCAATATCATTTCCCGGGAACAGGGCTTTTCCAGCCCTGAAACGATAAAGAACGCCTCGCAGGAGGAACTGCAGGCGTATTTTGACCGCCTGAGGCAGCAAAAGGAAAAAGGGGAACAAGCATCAGAAAGGAATGGGTAATATGGGAACACAGCCTGATAAGAAAACAGTGATCAAGGAACTGATCGAGCTGGGAAAAAGCAAAGGACAGCTCAGCACAAAGGAAATTCTCGATGCTCTGGGCGAACTGGAATTCGATCCGGAGCACATTGAGAAAATCTACGACAATCTGGAATCGGAAGGCGTGGAGATCGTTGAGGATTTTGACGATATCCAGATCGACGACGTGGAGCTTGCCAAAGAGGTGGGCAGCGTGGATACCTCCGACCCCAGCGCCGGAGCGGACGGAGTCTCCATCGACGATCCGGTAAAGGTATATTTGAAGGAGATCGGCAGGGTCCCGCTTTTGACCACCGATGAAGAGGTGGAGCTGGCCGTGCGCATCTCCAACGGAGACGAGGCCGCGAAGAAGCGGCTTTCCGAGGCAAACCTGCGCTTGGTGGTGAGCATTGCGAAGCGTTACCTCGGCCGCGGCATGCAGTTTCTGGATCTGATCCAGGAGGGCAACCTGGGGCTGATAAAGGCCGTGGAAAAATTCGACTACACCAAGGGCTTCAAATTCTCCACCTACGCCACCTGGTGGATCCGCCAGGCCATCACCAGGGCGATCGCGGACCAGGCCAGGACCATACGGATCCCGGTACACATGGTGGAGACCATCAATAAGGTGAAGAAGGTCTCAAGCCAGCTCCTTCACCAGAACGGCAGAGAGCCCGGCGCCGATGAAATTGCCGAGGAACTGGACATCCCCGTGGAGAAGGTGCGGGAGATCATGCGTGTGGCTCAGGAGCCTGTTTCCCTTGAAACGCCTATCGGCGAAGAGGAAGACAGCCATCTGGGAGACTTTATCCCCGATGACGAGGCTCCCGCTCCCGCGGACGCCGCTTCTCACACCTTGCTGAAGGAAACGCTCGACAGCGTCCTGGATTCCCTTACGCCCAGGGAAGAAAAGGTCCTTCGCCTGCGCTTTGGCCTGGAGGATGGCCGTTCCCGCACCCTGGAGGAAGTGGGAAAGGAATTCAATGTCACCCGGGAACGCATTCGGCAGATAGAGGCGAAGGCTTTGAGAAAGCTGCGCCACCCCAGCCGCAGCAAACGGCTGAAGGATTTTCTTGATTGATCCGGATAGGCGGCATACGGCCATAGGACCGCCGCCAGCAGGAGGCGAATGAAAAGGGGGAAAGCGGAATGGTAATGACCTTGGAGGCGGACTACGCCGTAAGGATCGTGGAATATCTTACGAAGCATTCGGGGCGGTGTGACGCCAAAAGTATTTCAGATGCCATGCGGGTCCCCCTGCGGTTCTGCCTGAAGATCCTGCGGGACCTGGTGCAGGCCGGCATGGTCTGCTCCTTCAAGGGAGCAAAGGGAGGATATACTCTGGCAAGACCGGCAAGGGAGATCACGCTCCGGGAGGTCATTGAATCTGTGGAAGGCCCCTATATGCTCAGCCGCTGCCAGAAGGCAGAGTATAGCTGCGGCCGCACCCATTGCAGCCTGCACAGCATTTATGAGGAAATCTCCAAAAAGGTCAGAAATGAACTGGAATCCTATAATTTTGAAATGATCTGCAGGGAGGAAGGGTAACATGGGAACCTATGTGGTGCTCGTGCAGGTGTTTTGCGGAGAACTGTTACCTGGCGCATATGTCCTGTTGCTTTTCTGCCTGCTGGCAGGTATGGCGGCGCAGTATGCCGCGCTGAAGCGCTGCAGGCGCTTTGGACGCTGGCTGTTCCCGGTGTTGCTGGCTTTGCTGTGGCTTGTACTGGACCTTGTGGCATCGAATTCGGTGAACTATACTCAGATGTTTAGCTTGATTGGCTTGGGCGCCATCATCTTCTGTTTTCTGGGTGCGGTGCTGGGGACTCTGCTTTTTTATCTTGTCCGCGCAGCACGGAAATAGAAATATAGGAAAACCATGAAAAAAAGGGGCAGTCAAAAGACTGACCCTTTTTTTGTGTAGATCCGGAAAAACAGAAAATTAGAAAAAAGCCTTGACAAAGTACTTGACAAGACGTAAAATGTTATACTGCATCATAATAGGGAAAAGTGCCCCCTACACACTTCGACAAGTATACCATAGGTTCTTCAAAGAATCAAGTGGAATTTGTAAAAAGCGTTTCAAGGGGTACGGCGCCCCGGCAGTTTCTCCGCTCAAATCGGGCGCTGCCGCGGCGCAGGATACCGTAAAATAAAAGAAAGAATGGAGTGGCTGTGTCGATGGTGAATGTGAAGCCGGTACAGTTGGGCAAGACTACTCGAATGAGTTTTTCCAAAATCGAGGAAGTCCTGAAAATGCCGAACCTCATCGAGATTCAGAAGGATTCCTACCAATGGTTCCTCAACGAAGGCCTGAAGGAGGTCTTTGAAGACGTTTCAGGGATCACGGATTTCAACAACAATCTGGTTCTGGATTTTGTGGATTACAGGTTCGATGATCAGCCCAATTACAGTGTGTCCGAGTGTAAAGAGCGGGACGCCACCTATGCCACCGCGCTCCGTGTTACCGCCCGCCTTCTCAATAAGGAGACGGGAGAGATCAAGGAGTCGGAAGTTTACATGGGCGACTTCCCCCTGATGACCCAGAGCGGCACATTTGTAATAAACGGGGCCGAGCGCGTTATCGTTTCCCAGTTGGTTCGTTCTCCCGGCGTATACTATAAAATGGATTACGACCGTTCCGGTAAGGAGCTGTTCTCCTCCACCATGATCCCCAACCGCGGCGCGTGGCTGGAATATGAGAACGATGTAAACGATGTGTTCTATGTGCGCATCGACAAGAACAGAAAGATCCCCGTGACCGTGTTCCTGCGCTGCCTCGGCCTGGGCACCGATCAGCAGATCCTGGATTTCTTCGGTGATGACGATAGGATGCGCGCCACCATTGAAAAAGATACCTGTAAATCTATGGAAGAGGCGCTGTTTGAGATCTATCGCAAGCTGCGCCCCAGTGAGCCGCCTACCATCGAAAGCGCTCAGGCCCATATTAACGGCCTGTTCTTTGACGCGCGCCGTTACGATCTTTCTCGGGTGGGTCGCTATAAATACAATAAGAAGCTGAACCTGGAGAGCAGGCTCGTTGGTCAGACTCTTGCCCAGCCTGTAGTCAGTCCCGCCACCGGGGAGCTTCTGGCTGAGCCCGGCGTCACCGTTACCCGTGAGCTTGCGCAGGCCATGGACGATGCCGGCGTGACCCTGGCCGTCGTGAGGCTGGATGACAAAGAGGTAAAAGTCATTTCCAACGGCATGGTGGATATCTCCAAGTATGTGGATTTTGACGCCAAGGCCGAATGTGAGATCAATGAGCGCGTATCCTTTGCTGTGCTCAGCGAGATTCTGGAGGCCGCCGGCGACGATCAGGATGAGCTGAAGGCCATGCTGAAGGCCCGCCGGAAAGAGCTGATTCCCAACCACATCACGGTAGAGGATATCTTTGCCTCCGTCAACTATATGAACTGCCTGGCCCAGGGTTTGGGCACCACCGATGATATCGACCATCTGGGCAACCGCAGGATCCGTTCTGTGGGCGAGCTGCTGCAGAATCAGGTCCGTATCGGCTTCTCCCGGCTGGAGCGCGTGATCCGTGAGCGCATGACGCTGCAGGCTCAGGACCTGGACGTGCTCACCCCCCATTCTTTGATCAATATCCGCCCGGTAGTAGCTGCCATCAAGGAGTTCTTCGGGTCTTCGCCCCTGTCCCAGTTCATGGATCAGACAAACCCTCTGGCAGAGCTTACCCATAAGCGCCGTCTGTCCGCTCTGGGCCCTGGCGGCCTGTCCCGAGACAGAGCAAGCTTTGAGGTGCGTGACGTTCACTATACCCACTATGGCCGTATGTGCCCTGTGGAAACGCCTGAAGGCCCCAACATCGGCCTGATCTCCTATCTCGCGACCTTTGCCCGGATCAACGAATACGGCTTTATTGAAGCACCCTTCCGCAGGGTGGATAAAAAGACCGGCGTGGTCACCGATGAGGTCACTTATATGACGGCCGATCTGGAAGACGATTTCATTGTGGCGCAGGCCAACGAACCTCTGGACGAGAACCACAGGTTCGTCAATGCCAAGGTAGTGGGCCGTTACCGTGACGAGTTCGTGTCGGTGGAGGCCTCCAAGGCGGATTACATGGATATCACGCCCCGTATGGTGGTTTCCGTGGCCACCGCCTGCATCCCCTTTCTGGAGCACGATGATACGAACCGCGCGCTGATGGGCTCCAACCAGCAGCGTCAGGCCGTGCCGCTGCTCAAAACCGAAAGTCCTATCGTGGGAACCGGCATGGAATACACCGCCGGTGTGGATTCCGGAGTTTGCGTGCTGGCAAAGCGGGGCGGCGTCGTCAAGCAGGTCAGCGCCGATCTTGTTCGGGTCACAGCGGATAACGGAGATATCGACGATTACGAGATCATAAAGTTCATGCGTTCCAACCAGAGCACCTGTATTAACCAAGTGCCGGTGGTGTCCGTGGGAGAGCGTGTGGAAGAAGGCAGCGTGATCGCTGACGGCCCCGGCATCAAGAACGGAGAAGTGGCCCTTGGCCGCAACGCTTTGATCGGCTTTATGACCTGGGAAGGCTATAACTACGAAGACGCCGTTCTGCTCAATGAAAAAATGGTGCGGGACGATGTGTATACCTCCATTCATATTGAGGAATATGAAATGGAATCCCGCGATACAAAGCTTGGACCTGAAGAGATTACCAGAGATATCCCCAACGTGAACGAAGAACTCCTGAAGGATCTGGATGACCGCGGCATCATCCGCGTTGGCGCGGATGTCCGTGCCGGCGATATCCTGGTCGGCAAGGTCACGCCCAAGGGTGAGACGGAGCTGACTGCCGAGGAACGGCTGCTGCGCGCCATTTTCGGTGAAAAAGCCAGAGAGGTGAGGGATACCTCCCTTCGCGTGCCCCACGGCGAATACGGCGTGGTGGTGGACGTTGACGTGTTCACCCGGGAAAACAGCCACGATGAGCTTTCCCCCGGCGTCAATAAAGTTGTGCGCTGCTATATTGCCCAGAAGAGAAAGATCTCCGTGGGCGATAAGATGGCGGGCCGTCACGGAAATAAGGGTGTTGTCTGCCGCATCATGCCGGAAGAGGAAATGCCCTTCCTGCCTGACGGCACTCCCCTTGATATCGTGCTGAACCCCCTGGGCGTTCCTTCCCGTATGAATATCGGTCAGGTGCTTGAGGTCCATTTGGGCATGGCGGCAAAGACCCTGGGTTGGAAGATCATGACTCCTGTTTTCGACGGTGCTCAGGAAGCTGACATCCACGAATGCCTGCGTATGGCCGGTATGCGGGAAGACGGCAAGTTCTGGCTGCGCGATGGCAGAACAGGCGAATATTTTGACAATCCTGTCACCGTGGGTTATATGTATTATCTGAAGCTCCACCATCTGGTCGATGATAAGATCCACGCCAGAAGCACAGGTCCCTATTCTCTGGTAACGCAGCAGCCTTTGGGCGGCAAGGCCCAGTTCGGCGGCCAGCGCTTCGGAGAAATGGAAGTGTGGGCTTTGGAGGCTTACGGCGCCGCCTACACCCTGCAGGA
>CAZNZS010000071.1:0-11983 GCA_964577585.1 uncultured Acutalibacter sp. | reverse complement strand
TCAATGAGGACACCCTCACGGTGGAGGTCACCTATCGGATCCCGCCCACGATGGCGAGCATGGTCAGTCTGGCCGTCGATCTGGAGTATCAGGGTCGAAAAATCACACTGACGGAGAAGGTCACGGACGTAACCCGCTATTCCACTGACTCCAAATTTATTGCCGGATATCAGGAGGTTACCTGCGTTTGGCTGTTGGATTCCCTGAAGTCCGATCTGAAGTTTGCCGGTTTGTTTGAGGATGAGATCAATAAGCCTGCTCCCGGCGGGGATTTTAAGGTGACAGCTACCACCATGATGTCGGGAACGGAGCCCAGCTCCAGTTCGGCTGAGGACAACAGCCTGTTTGCGAAGGGCAGCGGCGAAGAGACCGCCGGTCTGCTGTACTACCGTCATGTGCAGAATCTGGATAAGGTGTTCTCTGGCGTTCAGGGCAAAACCGCGGCAGAACAGCAAGGTGATATCAACTGCGTCGATTACAAGGAAAACAAGTATTATACCGATTACGAGCACAAGCATATTCCCGTTGTAAACGATGAGCTGATTCGCTATGAGAGTCTGACCGGGAGTACCGATGAGGGCAACAGAAGGTATGAGTTGAGGAATTTAAGTGTTTCCGTGGAGAATGGAGACGCCGGACTGTTCCAAAGCGCTTCCGGGAAGGAGTTTACTGGCGTCCGAATGGTCAATACGGCTGTGTCCGCATCCAATGGAAATGCCGGGGCACTGATTGGCTCCGCCGAAAGCTGCACCTTTAACGACTGTCGTGTCTACTGGGAAAACGAGCCCGGAGAGATCGACTTGACAGGTACTTTGGGAGACAGTGTAAACGGATATCAATACAAGATCACTGGTGTAAATTGTGGCGGTCTGGCCGGGCAAGTCAGCGGGACGACCATGATTGACAGAAGCTCCGCCTCCACTTTGCTGCGGGGCTCCGCCCAGGCGGGCGGTCTGGTGGGCAATGCCCGGGACAACGTGACGGTGACGCACTCTTATGCGGACAGCTACCTGGCAGGAAGCGGCGGCAATGCCGCGCTGGCGGGGCTGCTCTGCGCTGCAGATGGCAGCAGCATTACCCTGACCGATTGTTATACTGCCGGCTTTGCCAGCATGGATGAGGCCCAAAAGAGCGCCGGCGTTGCGACAGGCAGCGGGGCAGACGGCGGAACGCTGAACCTTACCAATACCTATTCCGTTTTACAGTATACGGCCACAGGTCAGGGCGAAGACAGCGGGGAAGAGAACAAGCGTGTTTATCCGCTGACCGAAAATGCAACCTGGACGAATGCGTTCTATCTCACGATCCCGGGGGAAACGGACGATGGCCATTGCCTTTCTAACACAAAGATCCCTGTTATGACAGCCCCTAATGCCCGGTTGTCTTATTCCGAGATGACGGGTGCCCAAATGGGTAACGCCTTTGAAATCAGAACCTTCAATGACAGCCACCCCTATAATCTACAGGCTGCGCTGAACCTGACGACCTATGATTTCCCCGGCCTTTCGGGAATGCCCCATTATGGCGATTGGACCGCTCAGTTCCTGAACCCCTCGCTGGTGTATTTTGAGCGGTATGAGGATGGGAGCTACCGTTTCAAGGGCGGCAACCTGAACTGTCTGAAAAAGGATACGGATAATATTCCTGTGATGGACGGTTATGCCATGGCGTTCCTTCAAAAGGACGATTTCCTGCCCGATGCGGAGGAGATCACGCTGACCTATACCTTTAACGGTACAGAGTATCCCGTAACCTATCAGAAATCCGCGCTTTATCCTGTGAACTGGGAAAACACGGAATATCTGCTGGCCCCTCTGCCCGATGAGCTTATCAATGTGACGAATGAAAGTCTGGAGGGGACCAACGTCAATACTCTGTTCAGCGGCTTCTATATCCAGTTGAATGTAAAGCGGAGCGATACGGAGCAGGAATACGCCTATTACTACAATCCTCACTTTGCGGGAACGGCAGTGGTAAAAAACGGAGATGCCGCGCCCAATCCCAGGGGGCTGGCGATTTCCGTCCGCACTCCCCGGCATTTGAACGACCTGAGCCTGTACCAGTGCTACTATGGGGCCAATAACAACTACACCTTCCTGCAGGAGCTGGATCTGAATTACAAAAACTACACGGGCTATAACCTGTTTTCCGCAGATAAGCGGACGGTGCAGCCTGCTATTGGCACACTGGCAAGGCCCTTTGACGGCATTTATAACGGTGGCTGCCATAAAATTTCCAATGTGGATTTCTCTCGGGTCGCCGGAGAACGTTTTGCCGGCCTTTTTGGCTGCTCTACCAACACCCTGCGGGATATCGTCTATGAAATGGACCCGAACATTGCGCTGAAGCTTCCCGTGAGCAACAGCTCCCAGGCTTTCTATGTCGGTGGGCTGGTGGGTGGAAACGGCGGAACTATCACAAACTGTGCTGTTTCCGGCGTCAATTTGTCCGGCGAGGCATACGGCGTCAATCTGTACCTCGGCGCTTTTGCAGGCAGAAACCACGGCCTGATCCAGCAGTGCGGCGCAGAAGCGGCTCTGCTCAGTGGCGACGGTTCCAACTTTGCAAACGTATACGCAGGCGGCTTGATCGGCGAAAACAGCGTCAGCGGCAGCGTTTCGGGATCCTATATTGTGGGAAGGGTCAGCGTGCAGGGCGACAGGACCTCCAGCATTCTGGCCTGCGGCTTTGCGGGCGCAAGCTTCGGCAGGATCTCTCAGAGCTATTCTGCAGTGGGCCTGGAGGCAAACGGTGAGCAATCGGCTCAGCAAGGCTTCTCCGCCAATCGGGGCGGCGTGCAGTCGAATACTTTCTATCTGAACAATGTGAACCTGAATTATCGTGAATTCACCTTTAACTCTGATTATGCTTCCAGTGTCGGTACGGCGGCTACATATGAGAATCTGACAGTAGCAGGACCAACGAAGACCGCTCTGCGCATGGAGAAGGTGGAAGGGTCCACGACAGAGAATCCCACTACGGTATTCCCCTATTTCACCGCCGTGAAAGATAAGGACGGAAAACCGGTCCATTACGGCCTGTGGCCTGTGAAGATGTCTCTGGACCACATGGGCGTCTACTATTGGGAAAAACTGAGAATCGGCGACAAGGATTCCTACCATGTACGGCTGACCGGCGCAGAAATAGACCAAAAGCATGCTTTTGGCATGAGCACCCTTTCCAATGTCTACAACGACGGTGGTTCAATTGTGGATTACGGTTACGGCTACTACCACAAGGACGGCTTTTCTGTGGAGGTAACAGCGACCAATCTGTACTATTCCGAAAAGAGCGGGGAGAAAGGGACGGATACAGGGCTGGGATTAAATGCCGCCTGGGAGGACGGAACTGTAAACGAAGAGCTTCGTTCCCTGATGCCCGGCTATACCTTCCACTCCTTCCACAGCTACGGCATGGGTGAAAACGGAGCGGGCCTTTACCCGGGCTATACAGTGTATTCAGCAACAGTTGAAGAGAAGGACAGTAATATTGTTTTACACCCAAGCAGTGATGTCAATAATGATAAGACAGTAAAGTTCGATTTTAATCCGCTGTTTGCCGGCGCAGTACATCCCGGCGTTCCTTACGGCTGGAAAATTGTGCCGGGCAGCGAGTCGTTTGGATATAATGTCGGCACGGAAAAGAACCCCTATCAGGTACGGGCGGTTTCCCAGCTGCAGAACATTAACTGGAATCCTTCACAGGCCAGTTCCAAAGTGGTCATGACAGCAACCAATGTGGCTCAGTTTCCTTACCTTTCCAGAGGTAGTCACGCCTCCAGGTTCTATTGGGAGCAGACCCACGATATCAACGGTACAGGGTACACACACTCTCCCATTGCGGAGTATTATGACGAAACGACTGGAAACCAGGGGAATCTGAACGGCTGGTTCGGCGGCGTTTACGACGGCAATGATTACCAGATCCGAAATCTGAACATCAAGGGCAGCGGGGTTCCTTCCTCTGTTGCAGGCCTATTCGGCGTGGTGTACAACGGAACGCTGCGGAACATCATTTTGTATGCCGACCGGGAAACCACTGTAACTGCGGTTCATCCCGGAAGCACAAGCACGGCTTGGTATGCGATTGGCACGTTGGTCGGTCTAGCTGCCAGTGACAGTAATTCCGCCATTGAAAAATGTGCTGTTTCCGGCTATACAATCAATGCAGACGTCTATACGAGTGTCGGTTGGGGCGGCAGTGAGATCGGCGGCCTGGTGGGGATTTCCAATATGGATTTGGAAGGTTGTACGGCAGTGACAACTATTAATATCCCAAGTACGGCTAATGACAACGATAATATGCGTATCGGCGGTTTGGCAGGAGCTTCTCAGAAAACGATCCACAACTGCTATGCCGGAGGAGCGATTTCTGTTGATCCCGGAGCTACGGTAAGGAAAAACATATATGTCGGCGGTTTGGTGGGCGGCAGCTACTTCAAGCCGTTGCAGCCCGACGGTGGAAAGGTGATTGGTGTAGTTGGCGCAGATGTTGATAAAACAGATAATGCCATTACGAATTGTTATAGTTATGTGGCGCTTCCGAATGGTCACCAACAGATTGCTGCCATATATGCCCTGGGCGGTACAGGAGAAATTTACCCGCTGGGAGAGACAAATGCTCCTGAACTAGCAAACCATGGCGTATGTACCATTGAGAATTCTTACTATTTAGCCGGCGTGATAGATGAAAGCTTTGTGGGCGACTATGTTTATATTTGGGGACACGGACCGTACCCTGTTAAAACCGATATTCAGAACACTCCCGGTGTGACAAAGCTCACCTACCAGCAGATGGCGGATCAGACAACTGCCAACGGCCTGCTTGCCCGGCTGGGAGGCGATTTTGCCCCTGTTACTACAAAGACAGCGGACGGCTACTCCGTGGCTGGGCGATACAGCTATGTACCGATCAACAACCCTCTGTATCAGCATTTGCAGGGTCTGGATTACCCCTTCCCCACGATCCTGACCCAGGCCGGGAACCATGTTCATTACGGTCGTTGGCCCCTGTACGGCATTGAACGGCAGCTGGGCACCCAGCCTATCGATCTGGATCTGTTCCAGAAGAAGTCTGTCACGGAGCTCCTGAAAACCAGCAGCGGCATTGCCGCGGGCGGAACGTGGAGCGCTTCGATCAGAGGCGAAGATAAGGACCTGGCCGATGCCTCTATTGATTCGGACGGCAACCTGACGGTGACCGGTAAGAAGGTAGGCAGTACCCAGGTGACCGTGACATACACGCTTGGAACCGGTCAGAGCTATTCCATTTCCGTGCCTGTGAATATTACGGCGGTGCTCATGCTGCGGCCTGAGCAGAACCCGGTGGAGCTCTACACCAACGATTCCGCTGAAATTCGCCTGCACCCCTTAGGCAAGGATGGCAATATGCTGGACTTGAGCGCTTTGGGAATCACTCTTCCTCAGGATAAGATTGAACTCCGGGAAGACGAGATCCACTATAACGGGCTTTCGGTGGAGCAGCAGGCAAACGGCGATATCCTGCTGCGCCTTACCACCACCGGAACGGCTGACAACAGTTCTTTGAGCTTTAACTTCGTCTATGTGTATGAGGGGACGGAATATTCCGAAATCGGCATCGTGCCCCTCCATATGAAAGCTCCGGAGATAACGCCCGCAAAGCCCTATTTGGGAGTGGGCGGTACTTCTCCGGTGACCGTGGACTTCTCCCCGAACACGGTGAGATATGTGGCCGTGTCGTCCTCCAACCGGAATATTCTTACGGCGTCTTCCTCCTTTAGCGGCACACAGGCCACTTTGAATCTGAGCGGCGTTGGCGAAGGCTCCGCCAGTGTGGTCGCAGTGGTCGATCTGGTGGAAACAGACGGCGTCACCCAGAGGGTGGTGTTGAATATTCCCGTCACCGTAGGGCTTTCCTCCAATGGGCCTGTCAGCCTGCCTTCCGGGCCTGAGAGCTCAGGCGGTGCGGATAACAGCAGCAGTTCGCCTTGGCCGGAGGATCCGGCATTGCCAGACGAAAGCGGTTCTTCCGGACAGGGCGGAAACGGTTCTTCCGGTTCTTCGCAGCCCGGACAAAATGACAACAGCTCTTCGGGGATCATCGTGTTCCCCGATGGGCTTGGAGGCCTGAAGCCGCCTCCGCTTCCGTCAAATTCCTGATACAGAGAAAGGAGAGCGCTTCGTGCGGACACTCCAAGCAAAACTGAACAGCCGGCGGGGCGCTTCTCTCTTACTGGCACTTCTCTTTTTTCTGATCGCCCTGCTGGTGGGGGCGTCTGTCCTGATGGCGGCAGCCTCCAACGGGGGAAAGCTCAAAAGCAATGTGGACGAGCAGCAGGCCTATCTCACTCTGTCCTCCGCCATGCAGCTGGTGGTTGATGAGCTTGACGGCAGCACCTATAGCGGGAAATATCTATATAGTTGGACAACCAGAACTCAGGGATGGGCAACTTACTATTATTATTCGTACAATCAGCAGGAAGGCGACCGCAGCAGCCATTTTCTTGATCCCTTTATACTGGAACTGGATCGGGAGTTCAGCACTGAATGCGGCAAGGTCCCGGCTGATTCTTGGCGAAGAGAATACAGATGGTATGAGCGGGACTTTTCCGGGGTAATGACGCTGCCGAAAACCCAGGTGTTTACGTTAACAGTGGCAGAGGATCTCAACGGGACCGGAGCGGACTATTCGGCTATTACCGGAGAAACCGTAGAAATAAAACTGGAATTGGATCCGCAGCTGAAGATCACAGCCACTGTCACGATCAAAGACGGAGACTTCAAGGATTATTCCATGGTGGCCGACTTCAATCCCGGCTATCAAACAGTATCGAATCCTCTTCCAACAGGTACAAACGGAGCTGAGCTTTCATTGCCGTATCTTGAATGGACGCTGACGCAAGTGAAAGAGAGGTGGAGTTGATGAGCCGGAAACTGAAGAGCCAAAGCGGCGAAACCCTGATAGAGGCGCTGGCCTCGATCCTCATTGCCACTCTTTCGGTGACTATGCTCTGCTTCTGCGTTTCCGCCGCTTCGCGGATGGACGAAGGAACCGTGGACAGCGATAAGCTCTATTATGAAGCCCTGACGGCGGCGGAGACCGCCGGTGCCGCCGATAAAACGGATGATTCCGGCACGGTCACCATACAGCCACAAAGTGGAACATCTTTTGAATTACCCGTGGACTTTTACGGAAAAGACGGCCTGTATTCCTATCATTCTGAAGAGTGGGGGACAGGGTCATGAGGGCGCGGATCCACTCCGGGTTTCTCCGGAAGCTCCGGGAAAACAAGGGCTTTTCCCTGGTGGAAATGCTGGCCTGTACTGTGGTTCTGCTGCTCCTTGCCCTGGTGCTGAACACAGGCCTGCAGGCGGCGCTGGACAGCTACCACAGCATGATTGCCAAGTCTGAGACCCAGCTTGTCGTTTCCACTGTCATCGACGGATTGGCAGATGAGCTTCGGTATACCGGACAGCCGGAAATTTTTGAGTATCCGGCGCCGACGGATCGGGCGGGATATGGCCTTGAGCTGCGGGATGGCCGTATCTATGTGCCGGCATACGGCGGTGACGGCAAAGTCACCGGCACACGGCGGCTTTTGCCAGGCGGCGTGTACGGCAACGGTGCGTATTATATCAGCGAATTGAAGGTGCAGTACGCCGAAGGTGTTTTTACGATCGAGATAACGGCCCAAGAGATCAATGGGACGATTTCCTCCAGTGCAGTCACTTCGGTGCGCTGTCTGAATGGTACTACAGAAGGAGGGGCTACCCCGTGAAAAAATATATGAGATTGGGTGATCTGCTGGTAGGCAGCGGCGCGATCACCCAGCAGCAGCTTGAGGAAAGTCTGAAGGCTCAGGGGAACAGGGGAAAGCGTTTGGGCACCGTGCTTCAGGAGCTGGGGTTCATCACGGAAAAACAGCTGATCAACACCCTGATGCAGCAGCTGGGTGTGGAGTTCATCGATCTGAATTCCACTGCCATTCCCTCGGAAATGGCCCAGATCCTGCCCAGATCCATCGCAAAGAAATATACCGTGGTGCCGGTGAAGGCCAGCCGTACCGACATTCACCTGGCCATGCCCGATCCCCTGAACTTTGTAGCCATTGAGGCGGTCCGCACCGCCACCCGGCGCAGGGTGATCCCCATGATCTGCACCTCCGCCGCCGCTGAGCGGGCCGTACAGAACCTGTACAGCAACCAGGGTGCCATGAGCGCCATTGAGGAAATGCAGCAGGATCTGAGCGGCGACCAGTACGGCGCGGCCGATACCGGCGCTTCCGGTCCCCTGGCAGTGGATGAGGAGGAAAGCTCCACCGCCCCTGCGATCCGCTTGGTCAACGCCATTGTGGACCGTGCCTTTACAGAAAAAGCCAGTGATATCCACCTGGAGCCGGGCGAGGACGTCATGAACGTGCGTATGCGTATTGACGGTGCTCTCCACTCCGTGCTGACTGTCCCTAAGGAACTGCAGAACGCTGTGATCTCCCGTTTGAAGATCATGGGCAGAATGGACATTGCCCAGCGTGCCCTGCCCCAGGACGGCCGGGCAGAGGTCATTGTCCAGCAGGAAGGGCTTGACCTGCGTATTTCCACCCTTCCCACGATCTTTGGAGAAAAGGTGGTTGTTCGTCTGCTGCGCAAAACCCCCGAGCTTTCCACCATGGAGGGTGTGGGTCTGCGGGGCAGGAATCTGGAACGGGTACAGGGAATGCTCAACAACACGGCGGGGGGCATCATTTTGATGGTGGGCCCCACCGGCTCCGGCAAGACCTCCACCCTGTATACCATGATCGACTACCTGAGAGATGAAGCGGTGAATCTGATTTCACTGGAAGATCCGGTGGAATATCACATGGAAAACGTCTGCCAGGTGCAGATCAATGAAAAGATAGGCCTTACCTTTGCCTCCGCCCTGCGGGCCGTGCTCCGGCAGGATCCCGATGTGGTGGCCTTGGGTGAGATCCGGGACGGCGAAACGGCGGAGATTGCCATGCGTGCCGCCATGACCGGCCATCTGGTGCTTTCCACCGTACACACCAATTCCGCCGCTTCCGCCATTGTCCGCCTTCTGGATATCGGTGTGGAGCCCTATCTGATTGCCGGGGCTGTGCGGGGAATCGTCTCTCAGCGGCTGGTGAGAAAGATTTGTCCCCACTGTCGGAAGGAATATGTTCCCACCGGGGAAGAACTGGAATTCCTGGGCTTTAAGGAGAACGAGGTAAAGTCCCTGTACAGGGGCGAGGGCTGCGAAGAGTGCTTCCACACAGGTTACCGGGGCAGAACCGGCGCCTTTGAGGTACTCCAGATTACCCCGGCCATTCGCCGGGCGATCCACAGCAACTCCATGAAAGCTCTGGAACAGGCCATCAGCGAGGCGGATTTTCAACCGATTCTGGAAGACTGCCGGACACTGACGGCGGCAGGAGTGACCTCCGCCGAAGAGGTTCACCGGGCGCTGGGAAACTAGTTGTTGGATGTCTCTCCACTGTCATCCTGAGGCGTGAAACGCCGAAGGATCTCGTCCTTATCCTTTCCTTTTCACTTTTCTCTTTTCACTGCCTTTCATGTCCTTTCCACCGACTGATTACGAACTACAAACTACCATAAGGGAGAACGCAGAAGCTATGAATATTCCTGAGATCGTACAGCATGCCAGAGAGGTGGGAGCCTCCGATATTCACCTGGTGCGGGGGCTTGCTCCCCGGTTCCGGGTGGACGGTGTGCTCAAGGAGCAGAATGAAGCTCCCCTGACTGCGGAGGCCTGTGAGAGTGTTGCCAAGGAGCTGTTAGGCGGCTTGTACGGGGAAGCGGGGCAGGTGGGGGAAGCGGATCTGGCAAAGACCATTTCCGGCGTGCGGTGCAGACTCAATCTGTTTCGCCAGCAGGGGAGCTGGTCGGCCGCCATTCGTCTTTTGAGCGAGAGGATCCCCACGATCGAAGAGCTGCACCTTCCTCCGGCTGTGTCGGAATTTCCCCGGTACAACCAGGGCCTGGTGCTGATCACCGGGGAAACGGGTTCCGGTAAATCCACCACCCTGGCGGCGGTGCTGAACGAGATCAACCGTACCCAGCAAAAGCATATCCTCACCCTGGAGGACCCGGTGGAATATGTGTACACTCCCGATAAGTGTGTCATCAACCAGCGGGAAATCGGAAAGGATACCAAAAGCTTTGCCGCCGGGCTCCGCGCGGCGCTTCGGGAAGATCCTGACGTGATCCTGGTGGGCGAAATGCGGGACCTGGAAACTATAGAGACCGCGCTCACCGCCGCCGAGACCGGCCATTTGGTCTTCGGTACAGTGCATACCAATTCCGCCGCCGATTCGGTGGATCGCATTGTAGATGTGTTTCCTGCCGAGCGGCAGCAGCAGATCCGCCTGCAGCTTTCCATGACACTGCGGGCAGTGATCTCCCAACAGCTTCTCCCCAGAGCCTCAGGTCACGGGAGAGTTGCCGCCTGCGAGGTCATGAAAACGGACAACGCCATTCGGAATCTGATCCGTGAGGGGAAGACCCCTCAGATCACCAATGTGATACAGACCACGGGCAGCCTGGGAAATATCTTGATGGAGCGTGCCCTGCAGGCTCTTTTTGCCGCGGGGACCATTACCCGGGAAACCCTGGAAGAAGCCATGCCCGCCACGGTGCAGCAGACGGGCGCTGCCGTACAAATGAACAGGAGGTGATAGGATGCCGTCATATCAGTATCTGGGCGCATACCGCAGCGGAGAAAAGGTCTCCGGTGTGGTGGAAGCCCTGAGCGAGGCTGAGGCCGTGCAGCAGATCCGCAGGACCTGCGATGTGGTGTTGAGCCTGAAGGAGGTCCCCAGCGCCGGAGGCCAGCGGACGGCCCAGCTTTCTCTGAAACGGGTCAAGCCCAAAAGCCTGGCCATGACCTGCCGCCAGTTTGCCATTATTCTGGGAGCAGGACTCCCTATTGTTCACACAGTAAAGCTGGTGGCGGAACAGACAGTGGACAAGGATCTTTCCAAAATGCTCAAACAGGTGGCGGAGGACGTTGCCGGGGGCTGGAGTATCAGCTACAGCCTGGAGCAGCGTGGAAAAAGCCTGCCTGTGACCTTTCGGGAAACCATACGGGCAGGGGAGGAATCCGGCGACCTGGCCGGGGCTTTCCAGCGCATGAGCGAATATTACGAGCGCACCTCCAAGACTAGAGCCAAGGCCATCAGCGCTATGATGTATCCTGCCTTTGTGATCGTGGTGGCCATTATCGTTATCGCCATTATCATGGGCTACGCGATCCCCGCGTTTACCAAAACTTTTGAGAGTCTGGGCGCAGAGCTGCCCGGGGTCACCAAGGCGCTGATCAGCTTTTCCAACTTCTTCAGCCAGAACATCCTCCTTATTTTGGCGGTGCTGGCGCTGATCATTGTGGGCTTTGCCCTTGCCTTCCGAACGGAGAAGGGCGGGCGTTTCCTGTCCCGGCTGCGGCTTTCCCTGCCCATTTTGGGAGAGATTGGCCGCATGGCGGGGGCGAGCCAGTTTGCCCATACCATGAGCGCCCTGCTGGCGGCCGGCGTGCCGATCCTGCAGGCCATTGAGGCCTCGGGCCGGGCCATGAGCAGTCGGGTCATGTCGGAAGAGGTTCTGTCCAGCGTGGCGGGCGTGGAAAGTGGCCGTTCTCTGGGCGAATGCCTTGCGGCTGCCCGGGAGCTGCCACCCATGCTGGTTCAGATGACTGCGGTGGGCGAGCAGAGCGGCTCCATGGAAAGCACCCTGGAGGTGCTGGCCAGATTTTACGACAACGAGGTGGAAACCAGAACGGACCGAGCCCTTTCCCTGCTGGAGCCCGCCATTATCATATGTCTTGCAGTGTTTGTGGTTTTCGTGCTGCTGGCGGTGTATCTGCCCATGTTCAGTATGTACGGGTCGATTTAGATTTTGGATTCTGGATACTGGATGCTGGATGCGGTCGAGACCGGTAAATGATAGTTTAGCAGCAGGTTTGGAAACCTTCCCCTTGAGGGGAAGGGGGA
>CAZNZS010000070.1:0-12198 GCA_964577585.1 uncultured Acutalibacter sp. | reverse complement strand
ACAAGCGCCACCGGCGCTTTGCGCCCGACGCGAAGCGGAGAAAGGGGGACCGCCGAATGGCGGTGGAGGGGTTCAGGCTCCCCTTGCTTTGCAAGGGGAGCTGTCGCCTTTAGGCGACTGAGGGGATTTCCCCTTTTCCCTTAACCTCCCCTTTCCCTTTCTTGCCTCCCCTGAAAGGGGCGCTGGTCTCCGCAGGAGACCAGCGCCGTTCTCACCTGTCGGTTCGGTCGGTGCAGAACAAGCGCCACCGGCGCTTTGCGCCCGACGCGAAGCGGAGAAAGGGGGACCGCCGTACGGCGGTGGAGGGGTTTCTCTGCCCTTGCCCTTTCTAACATCTAACGACTAAAATCTAACAACTGCCCTTTCCCCTTGTTTATCTCCCCAAAAATAGCATATACTGGTAATAACCTCTTTTGGAAAGGAGAACCCACCATGTGTACCTGCATCACTCTACAGACAAAAGATTTTTATTTCGGCAGGAATCTGGATCTGGAATACAGATTTGGAGAACGCGTTGTTATCACTCCCCGCAATTATGAGTTCCAATTAAAGAATGGTGAATGCTTCCGCACCAAATTCGCCATGATCGGTATGGCAACGGTGGCGGAAGGGTATCCCCTTTATGCCGAGGCTTCAAACGAAGCGGGCCTGTCGATCGCCGGACTTTATTTCCCGGGAAACGCCCGGTATTTTGCCCCGGAAAGAGGGAAACGGAACCTTTCTCCCTTTGAGCTCATCCCCTGGTGCCTGGGAAATTACCGGTCTGTGAACGAACTGTGTCCGATTTTTGAAAACCTGTGTCTTACCAATGTCCCTTTTTCAAACAAAATCGGTATTTCCGAGCTTCACTGGATGATCAGCGACCCCGAACGGTCCGTGGTTTTGGAGCAGACAAAGGACGGCCTTCACGTCTATGATAACCCTGTGGGCGTCCTTACCAACAACCCCGTTTTTCCCTATCATCTGACCCATCTCAACACCTACATGAATGTTTCTCCCGCCCCTCCGGAAAATCACTTTTGCAGGGAATATCAGCTTTCTTCTTACGGCAACGGAATGGGTGGGATCGGCCTCCCAGGCGACGATTCGCCGCCTTCCCGTTTTGTCCGCGCCGCCTTTCACAAGCTGAATTCCGTCTGTTCCGAGGATGAGGAAAGCTCCGTTTCTCAGTTCTTCCATATCCTGGATTCCGTGGCAATGGTGAGCGGCTCCATTGTCACCCGCGAGAACAAAGTGGACAGGACCGTTTATTCCTGCTGTGCCAATGTAAAGCGCAGAATTTACTATTATAAATCCTATTACAACAACCAGATCACCGCTGTCAGGATGACCGATGCCAACAAATCGGCGCATTGCCTTACTGTTTTCCCATTGAAGGAGCGGCAGCAAATAAATTATGTAAACTGAGCTAACCTGAAAGCAGGCGCTGCAATATTGCCTTTTCAGCGGAGGCGGGGGCTGTTTTCAGCCCCCGCCTCTTGCGAAAAACCGAAAATCCGAGTATACTGGTTTTGAAAAATTAACTTGCGGAGGTCATTATGAAGCATTTGATACTTGCCTATGTGGCTAACGATTCCTTTCCCCGTGTTACCGAAGAGGATATCAAAAGATTGACGCATATTAATCTGGCCTTCGGCCTTGTGAAAGACGGCCTGCTTGACATGAGCGGGCTTACCCATATGGAGCTGCTTCCGAAGTTCCGAAGCTGGAACCCGGACCTGCGCATCGTCCTTTCCGTAGGGGGCTGGGGAGCAGGCGGCTTTTCCGAGATGGCCCGCACTGCGGAAGGCCGCCGAAGCTTTGCACTTTCCTGTGCGGAGGCGGTGGAGAAATACGGGCTTGATGGCATTGATATCGATTGGGAATATCCCTGCAGCGACCAGGCAGGGATCGGTGCCAGTCCTGACGACCGGGAAAGCTATACTCTGCTTTTGAAAGATTTGCGGGAACAACTGCAAGGAAAACTTCTCTCCGTTGCTGCGGGAGCCGGACAGTATTTTATCGACGGTACCCAGATGGATCAGGTAGCGGAGATTGTCGATTACGTTCAGATCATGACATACGACCTGAGAAACGGCTTTATGAAGCAGGCCGGTCACCATGCGGCTCTTTTCTCAGGCAGAGGGGATAAGAGCGGCCTCGATACAAGCTCCATGGTGCGGCTTTTCCATGCCGCCGGTGTTCCCCTTCAAAAGATGGTGATCGGCGCGGCTTTTTATTCCCGGCGTTGGACCGGCGTACGAAATAGAAATAGCGGCCTTTTGCAGCCTGCGGAAAGCATCGGTATGGGTGGCCCCGGATTTGAAGAACTTACTCCGGAATTTCGGGAAAAAGGCGGCTTCACCGAGTATTGGGACGAGGAAGCGCAGGCCTCCTATCTTTGGAACGGCTCCGAATTCATAAGCTTTGAAAGTCCTCGGGCAGTGGAGCTTAAAGGAGCCTATGCCAAAGAACAGGGGCTTTTGGGCATCATGTATTGGGAATACGGCTGCGATACCACTGGCACACTGCTGAGCGCTCTTTGCCGTGGTTTTGAGTAGCCTCTGAATAAATCCCCACGCACGTTTTGCCGTCCCATTTTCCGTCTGAACTGCGCTAAAAAACCTTGAAATCCACCAAGGATTCCTGCGATTTTTTGCCTTGCCAGACGAAAAATTTGACTGGCAACCTGCACACATTGATTTAATCAGTAGCTACTTGACTGAAAGAAAGCTTATTGATAAGAAAGGGGGGCGTGACATGGGCTTTGTGCATCTGCATCTTCACTCTGAATACAGTCTTTTGGACGGCGCATGCCGGATCGGCCGCCTGCTTGATAAGGTGCAGGAGCTGGGCCAGCAGGCGGTGGCCGTTACAGACCACGGCAACCTTTTTGCCGCCATCGAGTTTTATAAGGAAGCAAAGAAACGGGGTATAAAGCCCATTCTCGGCTGCGAAGTCTATGTGGCCAAGCGCACCCGCTTCGACAAGACCCATGAGCTGGACAGCGAAAACCGTCACCTTGTGCTTTTGTGTGAAAATGAGCAGGGCTGGCAGAACTTGATCAAGATCGTTTCCGCCGGATGGACAGAGGGCTTCTACAGCCGCCCCAGGGTGGATTTCGATTTGCTCAGAGAGTACCACGAAGGCCTCATTGCGCTTTCCGCCTGCCTTGCCGGAGAGATTCCCCGCGCCCTTCTGCGAAATGACTTCGAGGGGGCAAAGGAGGCTGCCCTGCGCTATCGCGATATTTTCGGTCCCGATCATTTTTTCCTGGAGCTGCAGGATCACGGCTTAGAAGGCCAAAGTTATGTAAACCCATCGATCATTCGCTTGTCCAAGGAGGCAGGCATTCCGCTTGTGGTCACAAATGATTGCCACTATATCGAAAAGGAAGACAGCGCCATGCACCATGTGCTCGTCTGTATCCAGACAGGGCGCACAGTGAATGAAGAAGGCGGTTTGGAATTTGGCTCCGAGGAATTCTATTTGAAATCCGAAGAGGAAATGCGCGCGCTGTTTCCGGCCCTTCCGCAGGCCGCCGACAATACCGAAAAAATCGCGCAGCGCTGCAATGTGGAGATAGAATTCGGCAAAACAAAGCTGCCTCGCTTTGACCCGCCGGACGGCAGCGACAGCGAGAGCTTTTTCCGAAGGCTCTGCCTGGACGGTCTGAAAAACCGATACGGTGAAAAGCCGGAGCAGAGCCTTTTAGACCGGCTGGAGTATGAGATCGGTGTGATCTCAAGCATGGGTTATGTAAACTACTATCTCATTGTTTGGGACTTTATCCGTTATGCCAAAAGCGTGGGGATTCCGGTAGGACCCGGAAGAGGTTCCGGCGCCGGAAGCCTTTGCGCTTACTGCATCGGGATCACAAATGTGGATCCCATTCGGTATGATCTGCTGTTTGAGCGCTTCTTAAATTCCGAAAGAGTCAGCATGCCCGATTTCGATATCGATTTCAGCGATGAACGCAGAGACGAGATCATTCAGTATGTGCTGGACCGTTACGGCGCCGACCACGTGGCCCAGATCGTCACCTTCGGCACCATGGCCGCCCGTGGCGCTCTGCGGGATGTGGGCAGAGCCTTGGGCCTGCCCTATAACAAGGTGGATCTTGTGGCAAAGCAGGTGCCCATGGAGCTGGGCGTTACCCTGGACGGGGCACTGAAGAGTTCCCAAGGCTTCCGGGAGCTGTACGAAAGCGACAGCCAAATCAAGGAGCTGGTGGATATGGCGCGAAAGCTGGAGGGGATGCCTCGCCATGCTTCCACCCACGCGGCAGGCGTGCTGATCACCGACCAGCCCGTTACCGAATACGTGCCTCTGGCGAAAAACGACGACGTGGTGGTCACTCAGTTCACCATGACCGCAATTGAGGAACTGGGTCTTTTGAAAATGGATTTTCTGGGCCTGAGAAACCTTTCTGTTATCGACAACGCCCAAAAGCTGATCCGGAAACGGGAACCGGATTTTTCCATCGAAACCATCTCTGAGGACGACCCAGGGGTTTTCCGCATGATGTCTGCCGCAGAATCCGTGGGCGTGTTCCAGTTTGAATCCGGGGGAATGAAGCGCCTGCTTTCTCAGGCCGAGCCGGAAAGCATCGAGGATCTTATCGCCATCATTTCCCTGTACCGTCCCGGCCCCATGCAGTTTATCCCCATGTATGTGGAAAACAGGCGGCATCCCGAAAAGGTAAAATACCGCCATGAAAAGCTCCGTTCTATTTTGAGTGTGACATACGGCTGCATCATATATCAGGAGCAGGTCATGCAGATCTTCAGAGAGCTTGCGGGCTATTCCTTGGGCAGGGCCGATATCGTGCGAAGAGCCATGGCCAAAAAGAAGCGTGATGTGCTGGAAAAGGAACGGCAGGTGTTCCTTTACGGCCAGCAGCGGGAAGACGGCAGCTGGGAAGTGGAGGGCTGCCTGAACCGCGGCGTGGATAAAGCTACGGCGGAAGAGCTGTTCAAGGAGATAGAAAGCTTTGCTTCCTACGCCTTCAATAAATCCCATGCCGCCTGTTATGCTGTGGTAGCCTATGAAACGGCCTATCTGAAATGCCGCTATCCAAGAGAATATATGGCCTCTCTGCTGTCCAGCGTGTTGGGCTGGACGTCTAAGGTAACGGAGTATATCGAAGAGTGCAAGCGCCTGAAAATAGCGGTGCTGCCTCCCCATGTAAACGAAAGCGAAGCAGGCTTTGTCGTGGGCGCTCAGGGGATTCGCTTCGGCCTGCTGGCGGTCAAGAACCTGGGCAGGGGAATGATCGCGCGAATGGTGGAAGAGCGCCGCCAGTCCGGGCCGTTTCAAAGCTTTCCCGACTTTTGCAGGCGAATGGCGGGAAAGGAGCTTAACCGCAGAGCGATCGAAAGCCTCATTAAATGCGGAGCGCTGGACGGCTTGGGTAGCAACCGTCGGGAAATGCTTCTCTCTCTGGAAAACGTTATGGATTTCTTGGAGGACAGCAAGCGCCGCAATATCGATGGCCAGCTCGGCCTTTTTGACAGTGCCGGTCAGGGCGGAGGCAAGCCGGAGATGCAGCATGCAGAGGAATTTTCCGCTGCGGACAGGCTTTCCATGGAAAAAGAAGTGACAGG
Organism: uncultured Acutalibacter sp.; assembly: GCA_964577585.1. GTDB lineage: Bacteria > Bacillota > Clostridia > Oscillospirales > Acutalibacteraceae > Acutalibacter. The sequence continues at coordinate 6,613 of CAZNZS010000070.1, read as the reverse complement.
GATGTATCTTTCCGGAAATCCCATGATGGATTATGAAGCCCTTTACCAGACAGGAGCGTACGCCCGAAGCGACAGGATCCTGCAAAGCTCGGAGGAGGACGCCGGGGAATATCACGATGGCCAGCGTGTTACCATGCTTGCCATGGTTTCGGACGTGCGGAGAAAATCCACCAAAAACGGCGGCACCATGGCCTTTATTTCGCTGGAGGACAAATACGCCTCCCTTTCGGCCATCGTTTTTTCCAAAGCCCTTGAAGAATTCGGCCCCCTGCTGAAGGAAGGCACCGCCGTAGAGGTAACGGGAAAGCTGAGCTTCACGGAGGACAAGGAGCCTGAGCTTGTGTGCGACCGTTTTGCGCTGCCTGGGCACGGAAAGACAGCAGCCGCCGGGGAAAAGCCGGAACCGCAGAAAAGCGCCGGCAGAAAAGGTCTTTTCCTCAAGCTGGATTCCATGGAAGATCCCAAATATGAAAAGGTCATGCAGTACCTCGCAATATTTGACGAGGGAACCTCTGATGTGTTCTTCCTTTTCCGGGACAGCGGCAAGCTGTTGAAGGCTCCTTCCCGCTGCAGGACCTATGTTAGCTCTGTTCTCCTTTCCGCTTTGGGAAAACTTCTTGGACAGGAAAATGTGGCCTTCCGCGAATAAGAGATCGAATTTCATAAATCTTTTTGGAAAAAGCTTGATAAATTCTTGACTTCTGCTATAATATCTTAAAAAGTGTGCCTTTGCTCTGGTACATGATAGATAATAAGCGGTGAAATTGACCGCGGGCTTGCAGCAAGAGAGAAAGGAAGAGGTATTATGGGTGCAAAAAATATTGCAGTTCTGACAAGCGGAGGAGACGCCCCTGGCATGAACGCGGCTGTTCGTGCCGTGGTTCGTACAGGTATTTCCTTCGGCATGAAGGTATATGGGGTAAAGCGTGGCTATAACGGCCTGCTCCATGGCGACATGGACGAGATGAGTGTGCGCAGCGTGTCTGATATTATGCAGCATGGAGGCACGGCCCTGTTTACCGCTCGCAGCCCTGAATTCAATACGCCGGAAGGCGTTCAGAAGGCCGCTGCTGCCTGCCGTGAAAAAGGTATCGACGGTGTTGTGGTCATCGGAGGAGACGGCTCCTTCCGCGGCGCAAGAGATCTGTGCGGCGCGGGGATTCTCTGCGTTGGCGTCCCCGGCACCATCGACAACGATATTGCCTGCACGGATTACACCATCGGCTATGACACAGCTCTCAACACTGCCATGGAAATGGTGGACCGTATCCGCGACACCACCGAGTCTCACGACCGCTGCAGCGTCGTTGAAGTCATGGGCCGCCGCTGCGGAGACATCGCTTTACATACCGGCATTGCCACCGGCGCCATCTCCATCCTCGTTCCCGAAGTAGAATATGATTTCCAGAAGGATATCGTGGACCGCATGAAGATGGCTCAGGCTTCCGGCAAGCGTCATTTTATCGTGGTAGTTGCGGAAGGCGTCGGCCACACGCAGGAGTTGTCCGACAAGATTCAGGAGGCCACCGGCATTGAAAGCCGCGCCACCATTTTGGGCCATGTGCAGCGCGGTGGTTCTCCTACCATGCGTGACCGCGTTGTTGCCAGCCGTATGGGCTTCCATGCTGTGGATCTGCTCCGTGAGGGCAAAGGCAACCGCGTTGTTGCCTTAAAGGGCGAGAAGGTAGTCGATTTTGACATTACCGAAGCGCTCAATATGCCTCGGACCTTTGACGAGGCTCTTTACCGCGCCGCTTACCGGCTCTCCATTTAACAGTTCAACTCGATAGAAACCGGCCCGCGCCGTTTTATGACGGCGCGGGCCTTTTTAGAAAGGCTTTTTGAACTCAAATCAGAACAGGAGAAAGAAAATGGATCAAATGATTTCCACCCTTGCCCGGGAATTGAATGTGCGGCCCGAGCATGCCCAGGCTGTTGTAAATTTACTGGACGAGGGGAACACTGTTCCCTTTATTGCCCGATACCGGAAAGAACAGCACGGCTCCATGGATGATCAGACTATCAGAATGCTTTCGGACCGCCTCCGGTATCTTCGGGGTCTGGAAGAGAGAAAGGCGGAGGTAAAGGCCTCTATCGAAGAGCAGGGAAAGCTGACCCCGGAACTGGAGGCTGCCATTGAAAAAGCCGTCACAGTGGCCGAAGTAGACGACCTTTACCGCCCTTACCGGCCAAAGCGGAAGACAAGGGCCAGCGTGGCCCGTGAAAGGGGATTGGAGCTGCTGGCCGCCGCGATCTTCAGCGGAAGAGACGAGACAGGGGGCCGGATGGATAGGGAGAAGCTGGAACAGCTTATCAAAAATTATGTAAACCCGGAAAAGGGCGTAGAAACACCGGAAGATGCTTTGCAGGGAGCGAAGGACATTCTTGCCGAGAATCTTTCCGACCATGCCGCGCTGCGGAAGCATCTGCGGGAGAAGCTGCAGAGAAGCGGCAGTCTTCAGACGAGGGCTGCCACAGAGGAGGACACGGTATACAGCCTCTATTATGAATTTGAATCACCCCTTCGCCGCCTGCAAAGCCACCAGATCCTGGCCATCGACCGGGGAGAGCGGGAAGAGGCGCTGAAGGTATCTCTTCTGCCCGGGGAATGGGTCCCTGCCGCGGAGATCGTGGAGCGGGCCGTGGGCAGTTCCAATCCTTTTCCTGAGCTGATGTGGGAAATTGCAGAGGATTCCTGGAGCCGTTTGATCTTCCCCTCGCTGGAGCGGGAGATCCGAAACGACCTGACTGACCGGGCGGACGAGCAGGCGATCCACACCTTCGCGCTGAATCTCCGGCCTCTTCTCATGCAGCCTCCCGTAAAAAACAGAGTCACATTGGGCTTCGATCCGGCATACCGCACGGGCTGCAAGCTGGCGGTGGTAGACGGCACTGGGAAGGTGCTGGACACCGCTGTGATCTATCCCACCAAGCCTCACAACAAAACGGAAGAAGCCAAAAAGGTGCTTCGCAGGCTTTGTGATACTTATCATATCACCTGTATTGCCATCGGCAACGGCACTGCCAGCCGTGAGTCTGAATTTTTTGTCAGCGAATTTTTGAAGGAGTACGGCGGGGATATCGCCTATATGGTGGTCAGCGAAGCGGGCGCTTCGGTCTATTCTGCCTCAAAGCTTGGTGCAGAGGAATTCCCCGATTACGATGTTTCTCTGCGCTCCGCCGTTTCCATTGCCAGACGGCTTCAAGACCCGCTGGCGGAGCTTGTAAAGATAGATCCAAAAGCCATCGGCGTGGGCCAGTACCAGCACGATATGCCCCAGGCAAGGCTTTCGGAAGCGCTGGACGGCGTGGTGGAGGACTGCGTGAACGCCGTGGGCGTAGATTTGAATACTGCTTCTCCTTCGCTGCTTCGGCGTGTGGCAGGCATTACTCCCGCTGTGGCAAAAAATGTAGCAGCTTACCGGGAAGAAAACGGAAGCTTCCACACCAGAAAAGAGCTTTTGAAGGTACCAAAGCTGGGTCCAAAGGCCTTTGAGCAGTGCGCGGGTTTCCTGCGTGTTCCCGAAAGCAAGAATGTGCTGGACCACACGGCGGTTCACCCGGAGTCCTATGAGGCGGCGGAAAAGCTCCTTGCCCTGTGCGGCTACACGGACAAGGAGGTGGGAAACCTCGCGGAGCTGGACAGGCGGATCGCGGAATACGGCCCGGAGAAAGCGGCGGAGAACTGCGGCGTGGGCCTGCCCACCCTCCGGGACATTGCCGCCGAGCTGCAAAAGCCCGGCCGGGACCCCAGAGACGAGCTGCCCCCACCCCTGCTGCGTACCGACGTGATGGAACTTTCAGATCTGAAGCCGGGCATGAAGCTCACCGGAACCGTGCGGAACGTGGTGGACTTCGGCGCCTTTGTGGATATCGGCGTCCATCAGGACGGCTTGGTCCATGTTTCCCAGATGACCGACCGGTATATCCGTCATCCCTCGGAGGTGCTTTCCGTAGGAGACATTGTAGACGTGACGGTGCTGCAGGTGGACGAGGGGAAAAAACGCATTTCCCTCACCATGAAAAAGCAGCCGGAAAAGCAGGCAGAAAGGGCAAGATGAATGCTGCTGCATTATGAAAATCTGATTATTCGAAACGCTGTCCCGGAGGATGCCGGCCAACTTGCTGCCTGGTGGAACGACGGGAATATCATGGCGCACGCAGGATTTCCCCTTGGCACCGGACAAACGGCCGAAGAAATTTCCGAAAGTATTGCAAAGGATTCTGACGATACCCGCCGGCGGTTGATTATCGAGGTGGGCGGCGTTCCCGCCGGAGAAATGGTCTATCGGAACATAGGAAAGAATACGGCGGAGATCGGCATTAAGATCTGCGATTTTCGGGAGCAGAACAAAGGCCAGGGAAAGATTTTTCTCAGCATGTTGATCTCCGCCTTGTTTTCTGAACTGGGATATGAAAAGATCGTGCTGGATACCGATCTTCAAAACAAACGGGCCCAGCATGTATATGAAAGGCTGGGCTTTCAAAAGCTGCGGGTCAGGGAAAACTCATGGCGGGATCAGCTCGGCGAGCAGCGGTCCGCGGTAGACTATGAGCTTACCCCGGAGCACTTTATCAATTTCGCGAAAGCCGGCGAGGTGAGAAATTTGAGATGTGCACTGGCATCCATGGGCTTTGTGAATGAGAATGTGCCGTTTAATAAGCAAGTTATTATTGAAACAATGATAAGATATTCAAAGGAAGCTGATATTGTCCTGTTTGGAGAAGCTTTTTTACAGGGCTTTTATGGAGCAACATTTCATGTTGAACATGATAGAATGCTGGCAATTACACAGGATGATGCCATTATACAGGAGATATGTTCGGTTGCGAGTGACTATGCTGTGGGCGTTTCTTTTGGATTTATTGAAAAAGCGGGGGATGTATTTTACAGCTCTCAGATCACGATTGATCCTTTCGGCAATGTGGCAGACGTATTCAGAAGGGTATCCCCCGGCTGGAAAGAATCTTTTGCCAACGAGAACTATCGGGAAGGAACAGAATTTCATACCTTTCCATTTCTGGGGCAAAAGGTTGCTGTTGCGCTGTGCGGGGATCTATGGTATGACAAGAATGTTTCTGAAATGAAGGATTTGCATCCGGATGTCGTTTTCTGGCCTGTTTATACCGACTTCAATTGTACAAAATGGAATGACTCGATCAAGTATGAATATGCCGCTCAAGCCGGGAAAGCCTGCAACAAAGTGCTGTATGTGAATTCGCTTTGTAAAGATAAAACCGGCGATGAAATTGCAAAGGGCGGCGCTGCCTTCTTTCGAGATGGGTGCATTGCGAAGGAGATCCCTTCCGGGAAAGAAGCTGTGCTTGTTATCGAAATTTAGATGAAATAGCAAAATCTGGTTTATCGGGCAGGTTGCGGAGCGGCAAGTCGAAATTCATTGCTGCATGACAAAACCAACGCAGTGTTTGGTTGAATTCGCCGTCTGTGGGGAAGAATTCCCACACTGCCATCCCTCTGAGGCCCTTTCCGTGGGCGACGTGGTGGAGGTCATGGTATTAGAGGTAGCCGAGGGCAAGAAGTGCATTTCCATGACTATGAGGGAGCAGCCGGAAAAGGTGTAGTAAACGAGATTGAGTCAGCTTGAATAGGAATCTAAGGAGGCTGTGGCTGTGTGGAATGAATTGCCAAAGGCCTGGCAGATTGCCTTTTCGGAAGGGTGGGAATCCTTTCTGAAAGGTTCCATTCCGATCGGCGCTGTTATCAGCGATGAAAATGGTGGAATCATTTGTACAGGCAGAAACAGGAGAAATGAAATTACAAACGGAAACAGCAGGATCGCCCATGCGGAAATGGGCTGCCTGCTGCAGCTTGACACGAACAAATATCCCAATGTGGGCAGTTATACCCTGTATGCTTGCATGGAGCCCTGCCCCATGTGTATGGGGACCATTGTGATGAGCAATTTCCGCAAGCTGCGCATAGCGGCAAAGGACAGTTACTGCGGCGCCGTTCACTATTGTAAAGACGACAGTTATATCCGGTCCAAGCATATCGAAGTCGTTTTTGAACTGGGAGACCTCCAGCTGGTCCAGCTTACGATGCAGGCTTATTTTGAACTGAGACAGAATGAAGGCCGACCCAATGCGGTCACGGAAGCTTTTGCCGCCGATTGTCCCCGTGCTGTGGAGCTTGCAAAGGCATTGTATGCCGGCAGAATTCTCGACGCATATGCGGAAAGCGATTCCTCTTTCGGGGAGGTTTTCGACTTGATCCTGACGAAACAAGGAAAATGAGGCATTAGGATAATCAGTTGTTAGCCGTGAGTGGTTGGGAAAGGCCAACGGCGTAAAGCCGGGAGGATTTGGAAATGGCATTGTTTTATCTGATCAGGCACGGAGAAGCAGACTATGATTCCATGCTCGAAAACGGTTTCTGGGGATTTGGCAGAAGCTTTGCCCCTCTATCGGAAAAAGGAAAGCGGCAGGCAGAAATAACATCGAAGGATATCCGCCTGAAGGAAGCGGAGCTCATCGTGTCTTCCCCCTACACAAGAGCCTTGCAGACGGCTCAGATCATTTCACGGGAAACGGGATTACAGGTGGAAGTGGAGCTCGATCTGCGTGAATGGGAGCCCGATGAAACCAATCAATA
>CAZNZS010000069.1:0-12298 GCA_964577585.1 uncultured Acutalibacter sp. | reverse complement strand
TCCCTGCGGCACATCATCATGTCGATAAAATAGTAAAGCCCATCGTGCAAGATGTATGTTGTAATGTGCCCGTTTTGATCTGGGCAGCCAAAACAAAAACTACCGATAAAATCATATTTGCCCTTCAAGAAAAAGGACAGCCAGTTTGTATCTGTTGCGCAGCAGCCTTCATTGGAAAGCACAGCGTCCTTGGGTGATTTGTGAGTTTGCCAGTGCACAGGGCCGATCAAGAAATCCCTATTGTCAAGAACTCCACTGAAATTGGATACCTGGAAAAGCTGTATTGCCTCGCACAGATTGGAAATCAGTTTTTGCCTGTCTGCAATATCAAGGCGGGATATCTCTGCCACCTGCTCATCGGTATATCTTGTTTTTCCCAGCGTATTGACAGGGACCTGCACCACTCCCGGATACACTTCATATCGGAAATATGCGTCATTACTATAATTCCCTATCCAGAACTCCATGTGTGGTCCCTCCAGAAACAAAACTGTACTGTAACTATAGCATAAAGAGGAATCCATTTCAATGAACGCACACTTCCACCGCAGGCTTGATCATGGTGCTGTCCTCGCGATTGTCAATATGTTTGAATGCTTTTCCGCTAAACAGCAAATATCTGCCGGACCTTGTGTTAAGACTTACCCTCTACAAATTACGCCTTCTGTGCTTGGTTCGCCGTTTTCAGCTGATATGTGCGTTCTCCCGCCTCTTGTTCCGCAACAGCGCCGTCGGGCAGACACACAGTTGCTGTGCAGCCCGCCGGAACGATGATGGTGAACTCCATACCGACGTCTGTCTTACGCCAGCCGCTCTCCACCCGACCATACACGCTGTCATATGCCGCTTTGGCGTGGGTGAAATGCCCGCCGGGCCGGGGAACGATTGTAAAGTGATTCTCCTTGTCAATTTGGATACCGCACATGGTGGTAAAGAGCCATTCCACTGCTGCGCCCTTGGAGTAGTGATTCAGGGAGGCCACTCCGCCCTGGGCGTCAGGGCCCTCCCAGCTCTCCCAGATGGTGGTGGCTCTATGTTTGGGCATGGACAGCCAGCCGGGGATCTCCTCGTTTTCCAGCAGCCTGTACGCCGCCTCCAGGTCATAATCCGCCAGGACATAGAGAATGAGCGGTGTGGAAAGGAAGCCGGTGCCCAGCCGCCACCCGTAATTCTCCAGTGCCTTTATCAGCCGGGATTTGGCATAGGTGGTTTGGGCATCGTCCAAAAGGTTCATGTAAAGGGGCCGTACCAGCCGGGCCTGCCGGTCGGTGTCCAGGGTGTAACGCTCTGTCTGAACCAACTGCTGATAGGCCATGCGGCAGCCGTCGCTGTATGTCTGGAACTCCTTTGCGTCACTGTCATAGCCCAGCCGTCCGGCGATCTTTGCCATCAGGCCCAGTACATAGCTTGTGTACGCAGTGGAGACCTCCGGGTGGGGGGCAACAAAATCCGTCCACTTGAATCCGCCGCTTACATCTGCGGGTTCCGCCCACTCGCCATAGCTCTGGCCGTCGTTTACAAAGTATCGCTTTGCCTCTTTGGGCAGCTTGATGCGCTCGGCAAAGACAGGCATGGTCTTTCCACAGCGGCGCTCCATAAAGCGGGCGTAGCGGGCCATGCCGTCATAGAACTCCTGAAGGATTGTCTCGTCCCCAAAAATCTCCGCATACCAGTTCGGAATGAGAACGCCCACGTCCGACCACCCTACCGAGCCGTTCATGGGGCGCATATAGGAGTCTGCGCCGCCATCGGGAGCGATATGGGGCAGTCTGCCGTTTTTCTCCTGCCAGTCGTAGACATCATGCAGATACTTCCGGGCAAAGGGGGCAAAATTGAACAGATAGGAAGCCGTGTTGAAAAAAATCTGAGCGTCACCTGTCCAGCCGTGGCGTTCCCGGGTGGGGCAGTCGGTAGGCAGGTCGGCGTGGTTGTTCTTGGCACTCCACAGAGTGCAGTCAAAAAACTTGTTCAGCAGTTCGTTGGAGCTTTCAAACCACCCGGTGCGCTCCAGGTCGGAGTAGACTGCAATGGCGGTGAAGTCCTCTGGGGCAAAGGCTATGTCTGTTTCCACCTCGATGTACTGGAAGCCAAAGATGGCAAAGGTAGTTTTGTAGTCGTTTCTCCCGTGCTCACAGGTGTACTCCACCTGCTGGAGGGGAGTGGTCTTCTTCTTGTTAGAACACTGGATATTCTTCTGGGTGAACTCGCCGTCCTTGTCCAAAAGCTCGCCGAAACGCAGCATGAGCTTCTGTCCTGCCTTGGCCGTCAGCGAGAAGGACACATACCCGGCGATGTTCTGCCCAAAGTCCAGCACCGTCTTACCACTGGGAGTGGTGATAAGGGTGGGCTGAAAGGTCTCATGCTCCGTGACGGGGACGTTATTGGAGGCAGTGGGAACAACGCTGTGTTCCACCACCCTCGCCCTGTCGCCGTAGGAGGGTGAAAGCCGTGCGTCTACCACCTCGCCGTCCTGATTGTCGGCGAAGCGGATGGGGCCATCGTTGCTCCACTGCCAGGTGCCGTCAGAGCAGATGGTGGTAATATTTCCGTCCGGCCCAGTGATTTCAAGCTGAGCCAGCAGCTTGGTCTGTGTGCCGTACTGATTGAGCAGTCCCCAGGCGCCGCAGGAACCCCGATACCACCCGTCGGACAACTCTGCGGTGAGGACGTTTTCACCCGTTTTCAGCAGCCCGGTCACATCATAGGTCTGATATTGCACCCGCTTGCGGTAGTCGGTGTAACCGGGAGCCAGCACAAAATTGCCCACCCGTTCCCCATTCAGCCGAGCCTCGTACAGTCCGCAGGCGGTGATATAGAGCCGGGCTTTTTTCACGCCCGAGACAGTGAAATTCTTGCAGAAGCAGTCCACAGGATAACGCTCTTTTTTGCGGGGAGTGTAGTCCCCGCTGATCCACTTGGCCTTCCACGGTTCGCCTTTGGGCAGGCCCATCTCAAAGTAGGCCTCGCTCCAATCGCCGGCCTCTCTTTTTTCGTCCCACAAGCGCACTTTCCAGGTGACGGCGGTGCGGGCAGGAATGGGCGCACCACCCCATTGTGCCCGCATGGAAGCGCTCTCCACCTTTCCGCTGTCCCAGAGGACGGTGCCGCTGTCGTCGGCAGCAAGAATCTGATAGGCGGTCTGCTTTATTCCATCTTCGCAGTTCCAGAAAAGCCGGGGGTGGTCGATGTCGATGCCCATGGGGTCCTTCAGGTATTCCGTTCGCAGTCTGATCGCTTTCATGTTATCCCTCCGAGATAGTCATCGTGATTTCGCCGCTTTCCTCTGCGGTCACAATACAGAAAGCGCCTGCTGTGCGGTGAGAAACCGGCCTGGTGCAGGAAACGACGTTCGAGGAAAAGGGCAGGAAAATTTTTGTCTCTCCGCCGCTTTCCGCCCGGAAGATCATGGTAAAGCGCCGGCCCTTTTCGTCGTAATGGTAGGAAAGCAGTTCCCCGGCCGTCTCCGCAGGGTAGGCCCTGCACAGAGCGGTAAAGTTCGGGTCGCTTTCCATGCCCGGGCGGTATTCACAGTAGGCGGAGCCCCACAGGTACTTTTCCACGATCCCATTCATGTGCCGGATCAGATCGTTTGTGAACTCCCGGGAGGGAAAGGCGCCCCATTCGGAGGCGATGGTGGGCAAGCCAAGACGCTCCTGGGCCTGCCGCTTGTGAAGGTAGATCCGTTCCACGTTTTCCTTGCTGAAGCTTTCGTAGCGGTCGGAATCCACCACGGAATCATAGCCGTGGGGGCCGTAGATCTGCGCCGTTTCCAGCCGCTCTATCCCGGTGGGGACGTCGGTGCTGCAATAGATGTTTCCGCCGGTCACAATGGGCTTGCCGCTGTGCCTGCGGACCGCCCGCTCCATGCGGCGGTAAAAGTCCATCAGGGTGGTGCGGTCAAATTCCAGGAATTTTTCCGCCACCAGGCCCATGAATTCCGCCGCCTGCTCCGGCGGGATCTGCTCTGGCTTTGCCAAATCAAAGGCTGGGTTTTTCGCCATCATTTTCATGGTGGCCTCTCCGAAGGAGGCTCGGGCCAGGCTGCCCATAAAGGGCTCGTTCATGGGTTCAAGGCCGATCACGTTGGGGCAGTTGCCAAAGATTCGGGCAATTTCCTCCCACATGGCCTCATAGTGATCCAGAAGTCCCACGCCGTCCTCTGCCGGCTTATTGGCCCAGAAATTGTCCGCCGCCCGGATAATGGCATCGCTTTGCAGATAGGCCTCGTACCAGAGCTTGCAGTTGTCTGGGTGGGGAAGGCCTTCGTCCAGGCAGGCCCAATCCGGTGCCCCGTCAATAAACTTCTGGGCAAACAGGTCCTGGTGCATATCCAGCAGCACATAAATGCCGTTTTCCTCCGCCAGCTCCACATAGCTTTTCACCTTTTCCAGATAGCCCAAATCCAGCTTTCCCGGCTCCGGCTCTGCGCCGTCCCAGAAAATGCCCAGGCGGATCAGGTTAAAGCCCATTTTGCGGAAAAAGGGAAAAGCGTTTTCAAATCCGGGATAAAAATGGTTGTTGTCCCGTTCCCGGCAAAGCACGTTGACCCCGTGAAGAATGACCTCTTTCCCGCTTTCGTTTACAAATTTCATACCCTGCAACTTCAGCTGTTCCATGTCAATTTTCCTCCGTTTCTTTTTCCTGTCTCGCCTTGATCTCTGACTGCTCCTTGTGGATCACTTTTTCCACATCGAGGAAGGCCAAAAGAAAGATCACCAGTGCGCCCGTGACAATCTCCACTCCCAGGAAGCAGGCGGTGATGGCGCTTTGTGTGGCGGCGTTCTGTACGGCGGCCACAGTCTGGCCATTTACCAGTTCCGGGGCAACGTAGCCCGCTTTGGAGAGCAGAAGGTTAAACACCCCGTTGGAGATCCCCATGCATATGGTGAGAATCACCGACTGCATGGAGGCCGAAAATCCATCGACCCGATGGCCGCATTTCCATTCCATGTGGTCCAGCACGTCGGCCATCAAAGCGGCAAACACATAGGCACAGGGCAGCCCGCCGATATTCTTGATGAACTGACCGATGAGAACCACCACCATGTTTCCGGGAGCGAGCATACAGATGATCCCGCCGATGATATACAGCACAAAACCGGCCATCGTCACGTTCCGCTTGCCGAATTTCTTTGCCAGAGGCCACACGGCAAAAATGCCGATGCCCATGGGAATGCCGCCGATGACGGAAACCAAAGTCTGGGTAATTCCATCGTTATAGCTGCCCAGAACGTAGTTGCAATAGTACACCAGAGACACGTTTTTGATGTTGCTGCCGAAGGTATACACCAGGAAATACAGAATGATCACCACCCAGTATTTATCGGTGAGAACCGCCTTGAGCTGCTCTCTCATGGGAATCTTTTCCACCGGCTTTCCAGCGCTTTCCTCAGTGATCCTTTCCCTCGTAAAGTAGTATTCCACAAGAGTCAGAGGCAGGGCTATTACCGCAATCAGGGACATCACCAGGATCCACTTGCTTTTGTCCACGCCCAGGGCGGGAAGCACCACCATGGGGAAAATCAGCGCCACAATGATGCCGGAGATCATGACGGAAGCCACGTTGTTGAACACGGACAGGCCGCCCCGCTGGGTGGTATCCCGGGTAGAGAGGGGCACCATCAGCCCATGGCTCATGTTGTAGATGGTAAAGGCAAAGGAATAAAACAGGTTGTATGACGCCATCACCCAAATGACCTGTACGGTTTCGCTTGATCCGGGCACTGTAAACAGCAAAATGGCCGTGACCGTGATCAGTGGCGCACTGAGCAGCAGCCAGGGGCGCGCCTTTCCTTCTTTTGTCCGGGTGCGGTCAATGATCTGCCCCATAACAACGTTGGTGATAGCGTCGATCACCTTGCTGACAATGGGGAACATGGCGAGAAATGCCCCGCCCCATATTCCGGTCAGCTTCAGCACGTCCGTGTAATAGACGTTCAGATAGGAGCCCAGCACGGCGTTCAAAAGCAGCGCCCCCGCCGGACCCAACAGATACCCCAGCCATTTTTCCTTGGCGGTCACTTGGCCGTTGGAGATCCGGGTCTTTGGCAGACGCAGACCTGTCTTCTTTTCTCCTGTCATAGTTGTCCCTCCTACAAAGTATTGGGCTGCATTCCCCGATTCTGTATCCATCATACAGGAACGATTTCTCTTCGTCTTGCAATTCTGTCTGATTTATGATAAAATCTACAATATTTTCAGAGGGGGATCGGTATGGATTACGACTATCTGGCTCAATCTTTGGCTGCGCTCTCCGGTGTGCCGGTGCGGATCTATAGAGGCGGCAGGTTTACGGGTCTCCACCACCACACCAAATTCAAGCCGGACTTTGCCATCACTGAGGAAGAAAACATCTTTCGCAGTCCGGGAAACGTGAGCTATTACATGGACGAAAATTTCCTCTATTACGGCCTCCTTCGCTCGGCAAAAGACAATGTCGCCCTGGTGATGGGGCCGGTGGCTCAGGCGGCGGTGGATCGGCCCCTGGCGGTAAAGATCCTCAGAACCATGGGGGAAAGCATGGCCCGGGCCGGAGAGATCGTGGACTATTTTGCAGCGATTCCTTCCTATCCCCTGCGGAATTTCCTTCAAATCCTGTGTACCGTAAATTTCTTTCTCAATGACGAAAAGCTGGACGTGAGCCAGCTCCTTCTGATAGAGGAAGAACTCCCTCCCATTCCTTTTTCAGCGGGTAAGGAGGAGGAACCCACCTTCCACAGCAACATTCACAACACTGACGAGCTAGAGGCTGTGATGCTTTCCTGCGTAGAACACGGGCGGGTGGATCAGATTCAGGAGCTTTTCCACCGGCCCGTCGAAGGGCGGGCGGGCACCATGGCGGGCGATGCGTTGCGGCAGGAGAAAAATCTGATGGTCTGTACCGCTACCCTCGTCACAAGGGCCGCCGTACGTGGCGGTTTAGATCGAGCCACCGCCTTTTCCCTCAGCGACACCTATATTCAAAAGGCGGAGCTGATGAAGGATTATATGGGGCTTCTGCGCCTCAACGCCAGAATGGTGGAGGATTTCACTCAGCGGGTGGCGGACGCCCGGTGTGGCTCGGGAACTTCTCCGCTCATTCGCTCGGTCAGGGAATATATCCTGACCCATCTGGCGGAGCCTGTCACCACCGAAGATCTCTCCCGTGCCACGGGCATGAATCGTACCTACCTCTGCAAGCGCTTTCAGGAAGAGACCAATATGACGGTCAACCACTATGTCACGGCGGTGAAAGTGGACGAGGCCAGGCGGCTGCTTGAGGTGACAAAAAAGACCTCGGCGGAGATCGCCGAGGTCTTGGGGTATTCCTCCCAAAGTTATTTTCAGAGCGTGTTCAAAAAGAGTACGGGAAAAACACCGGGGGAGTACCGGGCGGCGGCGAAAGGAGCTTAGGAACGGGAACGATGACTGTCCCTATCGTCAGAAAGAGTGCTGCCATCAAAACCAGCGCCGGTCAGAGTGAACTGATGACATGGGGGAATGGCCTGGATCTGGATCTCAACTGAATTGATCGGAAAAAGGCCGTGGAAAACCCGGCCTTTTTTTGCAGATTGACACAGCTGTATGTGATCCGGAAAAATATCAGATGCTTTTCTGCATAAGGGGGAGTCTGCAAAGCAGCTTCAGATCCGCGAGAAGCCGCTTTACTATTAACCTGAAAGTATAAACTGACAAACCAAAAGAGACTTCCCCAACACAGCAGACGCCCTATAATGATAGGTAGATCCCAAAGGGGCAGGAAAATGTTCGATAGGAATTTTGGAAAGACCGGCCTGAGGGTCAGTGCCACCGGTATGGGCTGCGAATATGTTTGAGCGGCGGACGGGCAGAAAGGCAAAGAAGTGAGCGCCGCGGCGGAGGCCGGGGTCCATCACTTTGATCTGTTCATTGGCGCGCCCGGCATCCTGGAATGTTTTTGCAAGCCCCTGAACGGTGTGTGGGACAAGGTGTACCTGGCGGCTCCTGCACCGGGCTGTGCCCCTTCAGCGTGAAAGCTGTGGGGAACACGGCCGGGGAAAACCGTTTTTGTCTGCTGAGGTGTCTTTATGAATAAAATTGTGATTTCTTTGGTATCCGCTTGGCTGGCCGCACTGATAGCCATTGGGAATGCGGGCATGAATGCGGTCGTGAAAGGAGGGGCAGATTTGCCGGTTGAACCGTACACGGTAAATACACGGATCGAGGAAGTTGTCGGTGACCCGGTTTTCGGCAGCTATGGGCGGCTGTCCTTTACCGCAATGAAGGTGAGCCGCCGGTGGTGGACATTGGTGCCTTTTCCGATGTGCAGGGAAGCTGGTACGCTAGCGCCGCGAGTTGGGCGGCGGCAAGCGGCGTCGTCAAGGGATACGGCAATGGGCGGTTCGGCGGGAAGGACAACGTCACCCGGCAGGATATGGCGGTGATTCTGTGGAGGTACGCGGGCAGTCCGGCCGACGCGAGCAGCCTGGATTTTGCGGATGAATCCGGCATTGCCAGCTATGCCGCCGCGGCGGTGGACTGGGCCAGGGCAAACGGCATCATCAACGGCAAGCCGGGAAACCGCTTCGATCCCCGTGGCAATGCCACCCGGGCCGAAATTGCCACTATGATGAAAAATTATGTGGAATATAAGGAAGGCGCTGAATCCACCCCGCCGGCGCCGCCTACGCCACCGGCTCCTTCCGGCGGCAAGACTTTGGCGGTCTATTTCTCCGCTACCGGCAGCACCAAGCGTGTGGCTGAGTATATTGCCAACGCCGCTGACGCTGATACATTTGAGCTCATTCCCACCAACCCCTATACCTCCGCCGATCTGAACTGGAACGCCTCCAGCAGCCGGGTCAACCGCGAGTATGAGAATGAAAGCCTGCGGAATATTGAACTGGTACAGAGCACGGTGGCAAACTGGGCCGAATACGACACCGTTTATATCGGCTATCCCATCTGGTGGGGCATTGCCGCTTGGCCGGTGGACGCATTTATAAAGTTCAATGACTTTACAGGAAAAACGGTGGTTCCCTTCTGCACCTCCACAAGCTCCGGCCTGGGGGAGAGCGGGCGGCTGCTGGCGGACATGGCCGGTACAGGAGACTGGCAGGAGGGCAAGCGGTTCCAGTCCTCCGTGTCGGACGAGGACGTGACTGCGTGGGTCAATAGCCTGAACTGAGGGGAAGCCGATGAAAAAATTGTTTCCGCTTGCGTTGATTTTGATGATCCTTTTAACGGCCTGCGGCGGTCAGCCAAGCAGTTCCACACCCGTCAGCACGCCGGCGCCGGTGGTTTCTGATGCCTCTTCTGCAGCAGAAGCACTTACCTCCACACCGGAAACGTCTAGATCCGGAGAGAGCGCCCCGGCTGAGCCGGAAAGCCAGTCGGGGGAAGCCTCTCAAAGTAATATTCTGATCGCCTATTTCACCTTGCCTGAGAATGTGGACACCGATGGGGCGGATGCTGTCAGCGGTGCAAGCATCATCATGCGGGACGGGGTGAAGCTGGGCAGCTGTGAGTTCGTGGCGAAGACTGTGCGGGAAACTGTTGGCGGTGATTTGTTCCAGATCAAGACGGTACAGCAGTATCCCCTTGACCACGATCCCCTGGTGGACCAGGCCGCGGATGAAAAGTCCGCCGGGCTGCGTCCGGAATTGGCGGATCAGCTGGAAAAAATCGACAGCCTTGTAAATACCATGGAGATGCCGGTGTTCGGCGGGTCGGAGGCTAACAGGCAGCCCACACCTTTGAGTATACGCTGATAAACCAAAAGGAACTTCTCATCTGCCCTGCATTAGGTTATCATAGAGACGCAGGTAAGATACGATCATAAAGCGGAGGTGCAAATATGCAGTATGTAGAGCTGAACAACGGTGTAAAAATTCCTCAGCTCGCCCTGGGCGTGTTCCAGATTCCCGAGAACGAGGATGCAAAAAAAGCTTGTTTGTCTGCCTTTGAGCTTGGCTACCGGCACATCGACAGTGCCCACCACTACTTCAACGAGGCCGGTGTGGGCGCGGCTGTGCGGGAGTGCGGCATCCCCCGGGAGGAGCTGTGGATCACCTCAAAGATCTGGCCGGACGAGTACGCCGATGAGACCGCCGTTGACAGGATGCTCAGCCGGTTCGGGCTGGACAATCTGGACCTGGTGATCCTTCACCAGCAGGTGGGCGATTACATGGCCGGATACCGGAACCTGGAGAAAGCCTATAAGGCCGGCAAGGTGCGGGCCATCGGACTGTCCAATTTCGAGTCTGACCGGCTGGAAAAGGTACTGGAAGCCGCTGAGATCAAGCCGCAGATCATCCAGGTGGAGGGCCATCCCTACTTCCAGCAGGCAGCGCTCAAGGAGCGGGTAAAGTCCTACGGCACCCACATGGAGCACTGGTTCCCTCTGGGCCACGGCGACCCGGGCCTTATCAATGAGCCTGTGTTTACCGAACTGGGCAAAAAGTATGGCAAATCCAATGTGCAGATCATCTTGCGTTGGCACATCCAGATGGGCAATATCCCTCTGCCGCGTTCCATCAACCCGGAGCACCAGAAACAGAATATCGACATCTTTGACTTCGAGCTGACCGCCGACGAAATGGAAAAAATCAAGGCTCTGGACCGGGGAAAGCGCTACTGGACGCTGACTTTGGAGCAGCAGGAGGAAAAGTTCTTGGACATCAAATTATCTGAATAACTATACGGAGGCTTTGAAAAATGGAATATGTAACCCTCAACAACGGAATCAAAATGCCCATGCTGGGCTACGGCGTGTACCAGGTGAAAAACGATGAGTGCGAGCGCTGCGTGCTGGATGCTCTGGACGTGGGCTACCGCTCCATCGATACCGCCCAGGCTTACGGCAACGAGGAAGCTGTGGGCCGCGCCATCAAGAACAGCGGTGTGCCCCGGGATCAGATTTTTCTGACCACCAAGGTGTGGGTGTCCAACGGTGGCTACGAGAACGCCAAAAAGTCCATTGAGGAATCCCTCAGAAAGCTGGATACCGACTATATCGACCTGCTGCTGATCCACCAGCCCTTTAACGACTACTACGGCACTTACCGCGCCATGGAGGAGGGCTATAAGGTAGGGTATCTTCGGGCCATCGGCGTGAGCAACTTCTACCCCGACCGCTTAGTGGATCTGTGCAGGTTCGTGGAGGTGCAGCCCGCCGTGAATCAGGTGGAGACCCACGTTTTCCAGCAGCAGAAGAAGGCCCACGAATACATGGAAAAGTACGGCGTACAGCATGAGAGCTGGGGGCCGTTCGCTGAAGGCAAAAAAGATTTCTTCACAGATCCCACTCTCACGGAGATCGGCGCGAAGTACGGCAAGTCCGCTGCCCAGGCCGCTCTGCGGTTCCTGATCCAGAGCAATGTGGTGGTGATACCCAAGTCCACCCACAAGGAGCGCATGGAGCAGAATTTCAATGTGTTCGATTTCACGCTCAGCGCGGAGGATATGTCCGCCATCCGGAAGCTGGATGAAGGCGAGAGCCTGTTCTTCTCCCACTATGACCCGGCCACTGTTGAGATGATCACCGGGCTGCACAGATAAGAGGACAGCCTCATGGAAACATGGCTGATCACAGGCTGCTCTGACGGATCCTGCGGGAGGAAATTTCGGGGATCGCCAAGTGGAAGGCAACCGGTGATACAGCAGATTTCGAATAAGTCATCCATATAAGGGAGAGATCATTTTGAGCAGAAAAAATCTGGGCGCACAGCCCGCACTCTATCCCCAGCCCGTCCTGATCATCGCCACCTATGGCGGATAAAAATCCTGACGCCAGATATCGGAATCCCCATATTACGGTGGAGGAAATCGTCCGGTCAAACGGATAAAATCTCATAGTTAGTGGAAAGAGGCTCCCGCAGCGGGACCTCTTTCTATATATGGCGCCATGAAAAACCCCGGAAATCCGCGGATTTCCGGGGCTTTTCTCAAAGGTTTGGGCCGTTATTTTTCTGTCCGTCGTGGCAGCATCTGCCGCAGGTGGCACAGTTGCCAGTACATTTTCCACCCGATTTATGGCTTTTCCACAGGGATCGGACGGCCAACGCCGCAGCTGCGCCTATAACCACAATTACGATCACATTACCCAGGATGTCGGGCATTGCAAACACTCCTTTCAGAACCGGTCATTCTGCCGCCGCGTCCACCGAACTCAGGCGGCGGGAGTTTTCCTCGCCCCGATAGCCCCTGCGGAACAGCAGATAGACGATCCCAGCTACCAAGGCTACAGCGATAACCGTCCAGAAATTGAAACCTACTGCACCAGTGAACAGCCCGCCGATCTGGTAGACGATCAGCGCCAGCACATAAGCCCACAGGCACA
>CAZNZS010000068.1:0-12324 GCA_964577585.1 uncultured Acutalibacter sp. | reverse complement strand
AGGAAAAAACACCTGTCGCTGCCTTCACGAGTGGGTGCAGCGGCACGCTGCAAATTCCAATTTACCGCACTAGCTACCCCACTGTCATCCTGAGGAACAAAGTGACGAAGGATCTCGCTCTTGAATTCCGCAAAAATAGCAAAGAACGAGATTCTTCGCTGAAAGCAAAGCTTGCTTTGCTTTTGCTCAGCAATGACAGAAAACGATTTTCCCCTTCCTCATACTCCCTCCGTAACCTTTTCCTGAGCTTTCGCATATATTGGATGGAGCAGAAAGAGGAGGAAAACATATGCCAATCCGCATTTTTATCGACCAGGGCCATAATCCCAGCGGACCCAATACCGGCGCTGAAGGAAACGGGCTTCTGGAGCAGGACGTAAACTTCGAAGTCGGCCTCTACCTGGCGAGGCTTTTGAATAGCGATCCCCGCTTTATTGCCAGGCTTTCCAGGCCGGAAGCCAACACTATTCTCGGCACCAGCAACGCCACCAGCCTCCAAGCCCGGGTAAACATGGCCAACTCCTGGCCCGCCGATTATTTTGTCAGCATTCATTGCAATTCCAACACAAACCCTGCCATAAACGGCACAGAGGTGTATGTTTACCGGGAGCAGAGCCAGGCTTATTGGCTTGCCCAGCACATATTAAACGGCGTTGTGGCGGAGGTGGGCACGAGGGACAATGGCGTAAGGTTGAACCCCACCCTTTATGTACTGCGCCGCACGAATATGCCCGCTGTCCTGGTAGAGCTTGCCTATCTCAGCAACACCGCCGACGCACAAAAGCTGCGGGATGATCCCGAGGGCTTTGCCCAGGGGATCTATAACGGAATGCTCAGCTATTTCGGCTTTTGAATCACAAAAAACTTGCCGTGGCTTTTATAAAAGCCACGGCATTTTTCTATCTTCGAAGCATCAATTCTTCCGCCATCCCGCGAAGCTCTTCCGCGGAGTGAATCTCTTCCCGACGTTCCTCCAGCGCGGCCCGAACATCTTCCGGCAGATCGCGCAGATCGGCGTCCAACAGCGGAACTATTCCGGCTGGAGAATTCATGGGACTCATCATGCCCGCGGCTCCCCAATAATAAGGAAACAAAAAATCACCCCCGAGGTTAGTTTCACCCCGAGGGAAATTTTTAATCATGGATCTTTCTTTCATCTTTTAGCAGAACTGGAAAAACAGATTTTTAATTTGTGCCTTCGAAGAATTTGTCGTGAATCGCTTCCACAGCTCTGTCGCCATCGGCCTTGTTGATCAGTACGGAGATCTTGATCTCGCTGGTGGAGATCATCTGTATGTTGATATTCCTGGTAAACAGCGCCTCGAACATTTCAGCCGCCACACCGGGATGAGATTCCATCCCTGCTCCTACGATGGAAACCTTGGTCACATTGTCGTCCGAAACGATACCGGAAGCGCCCCAGGTTTCCTCATATCCGGCCAAAAGCTGCATTGCATCTTCCATCTTATTCTTCTCCACGGTAAAGCTGATATCCTTGGTGCCGTTGCGGCCGATGGACTGCAGGATGATATCCACGTTCACACCCTTTGAAGCAAGCTTTGAAAAAATCTTGAACGCAAGACCCGGACGGTCCGGTACGCCGATAATAGAAAGCCGGGCAATATTGTCGTCTTTTGCCACACCGCTGATAAGCATTTTTTCCACGTTGTTCTTCTCCTTTACAATGGTGCCCTTTTCCCTGGTCAGGCTGGAAAGGACTTCCAATTCGATATTGTATTTCTTTGCCATTTCCACAGAACGGTTGTGCAAGACCTGCGCCCCCAGTGTGGCAAGCTCCAGCATTTCGTCGTAAGAGATGGTGGAAAGCTTTATCGCGCCGGGGATCCTCCGTGGATCGGCGGTGTATACGCCGTCCACATCGGTATAGATCTGGCAGATATCGGCGTGCATCGTTGCCGCGATGGCCACCGCGCTGGTGTCTGAGCCGCCTCTGCCCAGGGTGGTCATGTCCCCGTAACGGTTTACGCCCTGGAAGCCTGTTACCACCACGATGCGCCGCTTATCCAGCTCCTTGCGGATCCGGGAAGCGTCCACCTTTTTGATGCGGGCATTTCCGTAGTCAGAGGTGGTGTCGAAGCCAGCCTGCCATCCCAGCAGAGAAACAACGGGATATCCCATTTTCTCAATGGCCATCGCCAGCAGGGAAGCGGATATCTGTTCTCCTGTGGAAAGAAGCATATCCATCTCCCGCTTGGAAGCCCGTTCGTTTATCTCCTTTGCCTTCTCAATAAGATCGTCCGTGGTGTCACCTTGAGCGGAAACCACTACCACCACGTCGTTATCCTGGCGATAGGCAGAAGTGACAATGTCTGCCACATTGTTGATTCGCTCGGCGTCCCTCACTGAGGTCCCGCCAAACTTCTGCACGATAAGTGCCATAGCTGTGACCACTTTCCTTTCTTCGCCGTAAGACTCAAAAGCCCGCACGGCGCAATTCCGGCCAGAAGACCGGTAACAAAATTTATCTGAGCCTTTCGGCAATCAAATCATTCTCGCAGTTCATACGTCAGTTCCGTAATGCCGTTTGCGGTCTCGCTTTTTAAAAAGCGCAGCCTGCGTTCTTCAGGCAGCTCTCCAAAAAGCCTGACCCCGCCTCCCAATATGGTCGGTATCACAGAAATCGAAAACCTGTTTATCAGGCCTTCCCGTATCAGAGGCTGAATGATGTCCGCGCCTCCGCATATCCAGATGGCCTTGCCCGCTTCTTCTCTCAGGCGCCTGATCAGTTTACAGGGATCATCCCCTGTAAAAATAATATTTTCAGCGGAAGCTTCCTTCCTGTGGGTCACGACATAGCTCGTTAGACCCTCATATACCCACTGCCCCGGGGAAAGCTCCGTGACGATCTGGTCATAGGTCTTTCTGCCCAGTACCACGGTATCCACGCCCTTGAGGAATCTGTCGTACCCATCACCGCTTTCCGTCGGGTCCTTGTCCTGACCTGTAAGCCAACCGACTCCACCGCTGCGGTCGGCAATATAGCCGTCCAGGCTCATGGCAATATACAGAATAACATCCTTCATAGATAAACGCTCCGACTTTATTCAATAACGATCTGAGCGCCGCTCTGATCGGCGCTCAGGATCTCCACTCGCCAGCCGGTGATTCCCTTATCTTCAAGATGAGTTATGCAGCTTTTCCCAAAGGCCTCCGCCTCTGCCGTGTCTACCATGGCGATGATAGTGGGCCCGGCGCCGCTTACATAGGTGCCCAGAGATCCCAACTCATAGCTCATGCGGAACACATTGTCATAATTTTCGATCAGACCCGAGCGGTAGGGCTGGTGGATCCTGTCCTGCACCGCTACTCTCAGATTATGCAGCTCTCCGGAAAACAGGGACGCCGTCATCAGCCCGGAACGGGAAAGATTGTAAACCGCGTCTTCCCTGGAATATTCCTTTGGCAAAGCTGCTCTGGCTTTTTCCGTTTTCAGCTCGAAGGGTGGGATCATAAGGACAAAACGGATCTTTTCCGATACCGGAACGCTGACGCTGTATACCCTCTCCCCCTCCATGGCGGAGGCCACAAGGCCGCCGGATATGGCCGGGCTGGTATTGTCCGGGTGGCCCTCAATCTTTGCCGCCAGGTTGATCAGATCGGACTTTGACATGGGATTTCCCATAAAGCGGTTCGCGCCTAAAATACCGGCCACGATACAGGCGGAGCTGCTTCCCAGTCCCCTTGCCATAGGGATATTATTTTCCTGAATGATCTTCAGCCCCGGCAGCTTTTTACCGCATATCTCATAAAGATGACTGGCCGCCCAGAAAATCAGGTTGCTGCTGTCCGTGGGCACCTTAACGCCGTCTGTACACGTGATCTCCAGAGAATCGGATTCTTCCATCCACACTCTGTTTTTCATGGTCAGGGCGATCCCCAGGGAATCAAAGCCCGAGCCTAAATTGGCGCTGGTGGCAGGCACGTCTATCCGTATCATATCAAGCAGTTCTCCCTTCGAAAATCTTCGCCTTTCTTACAGAACGCGGAAATCAGAAATCTGAAACGCGCAGCTTGCTTTCCACCGTGATCCCATCGTTCTCCAAACGCTTTATCTGGGCGGAAAGCTCACGATCCGTCACGTTTTTCAGCAAAAGCCCCACTTCACCGGGCTTTTCGTCCTTGCGGATCAGGCGTACAGTCTCAGGCAGCAGCGCCTCAGCCCTGTGGAAAGCTGCGTCGGAATCACTTCCGGCGCTGACACGCAGGAACACGTCCTCTCTCACATCCTCATAGGGAGCCACATAATCGGGCTTCGCGTCTTCCCAGAACAGATATTTCCTGGCCTTGAAATGCTTCACGCAGTCGATCACGTCAGCCACAACAGCACTGGCGGTGGGCAGCTTTCCCGCCCCCTTACCGTAAAAGACAACGTCTCCCGTGGCGTCCCCGCGCACCAGGATCCCGTTGAACACATCGTCCACATTGGCAAGCTGGCTTTCGCCGCTTACAAACATCGGTGCTACCATAATATGTATTCTTCCGTTTTCCAGCATCTTCACTTCGCCGATAAGCTTTATCACGCCGCCCCAGGCCCGGGCATATCCCACGTCTGCCGGAGTGATCCCCGTAATGCCCTCTGTATGGACGCTTTCGGGATAAACATGAAAACCGAAGGCCAAGGACGCGAGAATGCAGATCTTCCGGCAGGCGTCCACGCCCTCCACATCGGCGGAGGGGTCGCGCTCCGCATAGCCCAAGCTTTGAGCCAGCGCCAGCGCTTCTTCAAAGCCCATGTGGTCCCGGATCATTTTGGTGAGGATAAAATTGGTGGTGCCGTTCAAAATGCCGGCGATCTCGCTTACCTCGTTGGCGGCCAGGCACTGGCTGATGGGCCGGATAATGGGAATCCCGCCGCCCACACTGGCTTCGAAGAGAAAATTCAAGTTATTTTTCTGGGCGATGGAAAGAAGCTCCGCGCCCTTCATGGCCACCAGCTCTTTGTTGGAGGTGACCACGCTTTTGCCGTTTTCCAGACAGGCCTTTACATAGTCGAAGGCAGGATGCAGTCCGCCCATTACCTCCACCACTATTTTAACGTCCGGGTCATTCAGGATCAGCCCGAAATCCTTGGTGAACCTGTCGCTGTACGGCAGGTCCGGAAAATCCCGAAGATCCAGAATGTATTTTACATGGATCTCTTCCTTGGCGCGCTTCGCTATGCTTTCCGCGTGCTGGGTAAGCACCTCCATTACGCCGGATCCCACTACACCATGGCCCATTACAGCAATCTCCGCCATATTATCTCTTCCCTTCCAAAGCAGCCGCCGTCAGCGGCCGGAAATACTTTCTATTTTATAAACGCCGTCTACCATTCTCAGGCTTTCCAAAAGCTCTTCGTCTGAAAGGCACATTCGGTCCGTTCTTGCCGAAACGGAAACATAGGCTTTTCCCTGCACTGGAATATTCTGGTTCACCGTCAGAATATTGGCCCCTGCCCGATAAAATACCGTCAAAAGGCTGACCAAGACGCCGGGGCGGTCCGTAAGCACCGCCTGTAGCGTTAGAATGCCGGATCGATCGTTCTTTCTGTAAGGGAATACAGAATCCCGATACTTGTAGTAAACGCTGCGGGAAATTCCCGCCAGGCGCACCGCCTCGGAAGCGCTGGAAGCCTCTCCGCTTTCCAGAAGCTCATTGGCTTTTACGACTTTTAGATATGTCTCCGGCAAAGCGCCGGCCTCCACAACAAAGTAGGAATTCTTTTCCATTTTACACCTGCTGTCCGTGTAAAAAGCACGGTTGTCTTTCTGCAAAATACAGTTTATCACAGGTATCCGGAAAAAGCAAGGCTTTCCCCCATCAAAAAATTGCCGAAAAGAGAACTCTCTTCCCGGCAATTTTCAGAAAAATCGAAAATCAGCAGTCAGAATTTTTCATTCAGGTCCCAGGCCTTGATTTTAATGACCTTAACGTCCTGCCCTTATCTAACAACTAATAACTCCCATCTAACAACTATTATCCTACCGGCTGCCACATGTCAATGGGGATATCCGTGTTGTCCGGTGCGGGAGTGGGAGTTTCTTCGGGGATCGGCGTAGGCTCATCCGAAGGAGTCGGCTCAGGCGTGGGCTCCTCCGTGGGTCCCGGAGGCGGAGCGGGAGTAACATCCGGATTATCTGTAGGACCGGGAGATATGCTCGGTTCTCCGCTGGGATCGGGCGACGGAGACGGCGAAGGAGAAGGTGACACCGAGGGCGACGGAGACGGCGAAGGTGAAACGGTGTTCTTTCCGGAAATATGGTCGGAACCGCCGTTGCAGGTCCCGGGGACCTTGTCGCTTTGATACCAGCCGGAAGCGGTATCAAAGCAGTTGGGCCCGGCAAGCTTACCGCTGTCCCGGCAGAAGGTCCGCTGCACCACATTGTCGCTCAGGATCCAGCTCTTGCCGCTCCAATCGTATTTCTCCATCACATAGTCGATCACGGCCTTCCAGGTGGTCTTGTGGATTCCGGTATCTGTCAGCTCACGGTTATACTCATAGCCGTTCCAGATCCCGGCCACACAGAAGGGCGTCGCGCCGATAAACCACAGGTCATAGTTGTCATCCGTGGTGCCGGTCTTGCCCAATATATCAACAGGATAATTGCCGAACCATCCCGCGGCGGTTCCGTTAGCGCCGTGCGTAGGCCGCTGCAGAAGCTTATTCATGATGGTGGCGGTCTCCTCCGACATGACACGCTCGCCCTCTAAATTGCGGTTATCGAGGATCACCACACCGTCATGGTCGGTCACATAATCGTAAGTGATAGGCTTGTGATAAACACCGCCGTTGGCGTAGATCTGATATCCGGCGACCATTTCACTCAGATATACGCCCCAGGTCTGACCGCCCAAAGCCATAGAAGAAATATTGTGGGAATCCTCTTCGGTCAGGCTGGTAAAATGCAGTTTATTCACAAGAAAATCGTAGCAGGCTTCGGGTGTGACGTCCCGGCATACCCAGGCGGCAGGGGCGTTTTGAGAAACCTCGATGGCCTTATCCAGGTTCATGGTATTCTCATAGACGCCGCTGAAGTTTCTCGGTCCTGCCTGTGTACTCCCCTCTCCGAAATAATTGGGAACAGGCTTATCCTGCAAAACTGTACCATAGTCGATGATGCCTTCCATCAGTCCTACCGCGTATGGACTGATAGGCTTGATGGAGGAGCCGGATTGGCGGCCCATCATGCCCGCGCCGGTGGCGTAATTGCCGATCCGCCTGCCCACATGTTCGCCTCGCCGGCCCACAATGGCCAGCACCTTTCCCGTATAGGGATCCATCATATAGAAGGCAAGCTGCACGGCCTCATCGGCCGGGAGGACATCGGGATTGTTCTGAATAAAATTGTAGACGTCGTTCTGCAGATCCATATTCACGGAGGAATGGATGGTATACCCGGCATTGTAAATATTGCTTACAGCCAGCTCATATGTGATGCCTTCCTTTTCCATCAGATCGCTTGCCACGTCGTCAAATATGGTGTCAACGTAATCGTTCCACTTTGCCTCGTCGGGATCTACAAAATCCTCGTCTTCGTCCACCGCGCCCACGAATTCCATGGTCTCAAGCTCAGCGTATGCGGCGTTATACTCGCTTCTTGTAATGGGATAGGTCAGGTCGGAAACCAGCTCTCCCTCTTCCGAAAGCTCCAACATGCGGTCCAGCACCACCCTGGCCCTGTCCTTGCTCTTTTCCGGGAAGATCATGGGATTGAACTGATAGGGGTTCTGGGTGATCCCGGCAATCAGCGCGCACTCGGCAAGAGAGCATTCGCTGATCTCCTTGTTGAAATAATGCTTTGCGGCAGCACCGACACCCTGGCACATGCCGCCGTAGTTCACAAGATTGAGGTATGCGCCCAGGATCTCTTCCTTGGTATACCCCACCTTCTTCGTACCGTCAGCGGCGGTATACCCGCTTTCCAGGTTCAAAGCCGTAAAAATTTCCTTGATTTTGCGGAGGATGCTCACCTTGTTCTCACCGGTAAGGTTTTTGATGAGCTGCTGGGTCAGTGTGGAGCCGCCTCTTCCGCCGCCGCCTCCGATCAGGCCGTACACAGCGCCAAGTGTGCCTTTCCAGTCCACGCCCTTATGCTCGGAAAACCTGTGATCTTCGATTGCGATCTGGGCAGTCTTCATATATTGGGGAATTTCGCTCATCTCCACCCAAACGCGGTTCTCATTGCTGTAGAAAGTCAGATATTCCGTGGAAGTCCCATCAGGTTTGTCCAGGTAAAGGAAGCTGGAATAATTGAGCTTCATTGTGGAAATGTTCGGGGGCTCCACATTGCGGAAACTCATAATAAAGCTCATAACGGAAAGGAATACCAGCACGCCTGCTATGGCACAGATCCAGAACAACGTCTTAAAGGCCTTCCATACCATGACCCCGACCGTTTTCGCGGTGGCCCCGGCAGACTTGGAAAGCTCGCCCTCTGTTCTCTGGGATGAAACAGTATCCATACTGCTGGTGTACTTGTTCATGTCTTCTCGCATAGGTTCCTCCTTCTATCCCGGCATAGCTCAAAAAAAACAGCACATACTATGACGGAGGTGATTGCTTTGTCAAATGAAAGAAAATATAAACGGTTTACGATGTACCTTTTGATCATTACCGCGGCCGCATTGGTAGTATGCGCCGCTTCCACTGCGTTGAAACAGAAGAATTCTCTGGCAGTTCAGGGAAATCCCCAGCAAAGCATGTTGGAATATTATACCGCAAAGGAAAGCGCAAGTCAAGAAAGCGATAGGCCGGCGCAAGGCTCCCTGCGTCCCACAGAACCGCCCAAAAGCTCACTTTCTTCCGCTTCTGAAAGTTCCGCCGAAAAAGAAAGCTATCTCGTAACGGTCCACAATGGAAAAATAGGCGTGTTCCGCGGTGGAGAAAGCGAACCCTTCCTGACGGCCGACATTCAGGTCTACCTGCTCCCCGCCGAAGACCTCTCCCTGCTGAAAAAAGGCATTTACGCCGAAAGCCTTGCGGAAGTCAAAAGCATTTTGGAAGATTACGAATAAAGCGCCGGCAAAGCTTTACGGCAGTATCGCGCCAAAAAACAAACGGCTGGACCGAATGCAGAAATTACCATTCATAAGCGCCTCCCTTCGAGTAAGAATACTTAGTGCAAACGCAAACAAATCTTTTCGAAGGAGAGAACAAAATGAAGAGCAATTCTGTTATGGTACCTGAAGCCAAGGAAGCTATGGAGCGTTTTAAGAACGCTGCCGCCTCTGAGGTCGGCGTAACTCTGAAGCAGGGCTACAACGGCGATCTGACTTCCCGCCAGGCCGGTTCTATCGGCGGCCAGATGGTCAAAAAGATGATCGAGAGCTACGAAAAGGGCATGAAGTAAGAACTTCTTCCCAAAAGCGCTCTCCCGGATTACCCGGGAGAGCGCTTTCTATTATTACTTCCACAGAAGTGATTGAAACATTGTCACAGCTCCCGCAAAAAAACCGGAACTGTCGTGACGGTTTTCACGGAAGCAGCAGGCAGAACCTCGCCCCGCCTCCGGGTGCATCTTCCACCCACAGCTTTCCGTTGTGCAGTTCTGCTATCTCCCTCGCTACGCAAAGCCCCAGGCCGAAATGCTCTCTGTCACGCCGTGAAGGATCCACCCGATAAAAGCGTTGAAATATTTTTTCCTTTTCGCTGTCCGGTATGCCTGGACCATTATCCTGAATCGCAAACAGTGCCTTTTTCCCTGCCTGACACGTCAGAGAAATACAGATTGTTCCAGCGGGCGGCGTGTAGCTTAAGGCGTTGCTCAAAAGGACGGAAAGGGCCTGCTCTACCCTGTTTTCATCCCACTGATATCTGGGCAGCAATTCTTCAGGCAGGGAAATTTCCAAGCACAGTCCACGTTCTTTGGCAGGGCCAAGATACCGTTCGTAAAGATTTAACGCAAGAGTATCTGCCTCTGTGGGTTCACGCGCTATACTCCATGACCGGTTGTCTGCGGAAGCAAGGGTCAGCATGTCGTCTATCAGACGGGACATTCTGTTTCCCTCGGCACGGATATTCTCTTCAAAACGTTCCCGCTGTTCAGGCTCCGCTTTTTTCATTGCCGATAGATTTGAAAGCATTACCGCCAGTGGGGAACGCAGCTCATGGGAAGCGGCGGCCACAAACTGCGCTTGCTTCCGATGGCTTTCCTCCAGCGGATAAAGCATCCGCCCGGTAAATTTCCAGGCAAACAGTGTTAAGGCAAGTATTCCAAAAAGATCTATACCGGCAAAAATCAGCCTTTGCGTACTTATCTGCCGTTCTCTTTCCGACAGAGGATATACCGCCGTCATGCTGAGAGAGCCACCCTGTTTGGGAAACACCGCCGCCGCCGCGTAATATTCTTTTCCCCTTTCATCTTTCATCAAAAAATCCACGGAACGGTACAGCACCGAGTTCGAACTTGGAAGAAGTACGTCAAGTCCATATTCCTCTATCGCCGTTTCCCTGACCATATCCATAAGTCCGCTGCGGAACTCCTCTTCAGGCAGAGAATTATAAAGCAAAGGGGCGCCGTTATCATACAAATTCAAATACAGGCGGCCTCCTCCCTCCGCCTTTGAAAGCCACTGGCAGGAAATCACCGTCTGATTTTCCAGATAGGACAAAACGGAATTGAGATCGCTTTGAAAGCTTTGCCGGTGATTGTGATAAATTACATTTTCAGAAAGGATAAGGCATATAAGCGTCATGGCCACCAGAATGATCCCGGTCACCAAAGAACAAAACAAAGTCATCTGCCGGTGAAGCCTCCGAAACATTTTTATTCCTCCAGACGATAGCCAACGCCGCGCACGGTGATGATACGCAGGCTGCTTTTTACACCTTGCAGGCGGCGGCGAAGAAAATGAACATAATTATCCAAATTGCCGTCCTCCACTTCCGCTTCAGGTCCCCATATACCCGCAAAAGCAGGGTTCCCCTTGGGAGTGTCTGTGAAGGATTCTTCAAAAATGCTTCCATCAGGTCCGCTTCCCGCCGGGAAAGCTCACAGCTTCCCGCTGGACCGCACAGTCTCTTTTCCGCAGGAGAAAATTTCAGGTCCCCGCAGGACAAAAGCTCGCTCTGCTCCCAGAAGGGCGGGCGGCGGCACACGCTGCGTACTCTGGCAAGCAGTTCGCCGAATGCGAAGGGTTTTACAATGTAATCGTCAGCACCGGAATCCAGACCGGTGATTTTATCCTCCAGCCCGCCAAGAGCCGTAAGAAGGATCACCGGAGTAAGCACCCTGCGTTTTCTAAGCTCCTTCAGCACCTCTATGCCGTCCATACCCGGCAGCATACGGTCCAATAAAATCGCGTCGTACACGCCCTCTGCCGCAAACTGCAGGCCGTCGTCTCCTGCTTCGCAGAGATCCACGGCAAATCCTTCTTTTTCAAACTGAAATTTTACCGATTCCGCCAAACGTCTGTCATCTTCCACCAGCAAAATACGCATTGGCCTTTTTCCTTTCTCCATGCCTGTTTCCCATTTTACAGGAACAATCCTATCATGGCAATCTCTAAAAAATCTCTAAAAATGAAATTTTTTTGAGGTTCCCGGTTTTTTTAGAGGATTTTTAGAGACAGCCGTGATATCCTTAACCCTGCAAAACAAATTTGAAGCGCGGCGCACTGCGAAAAGCGGCTGCCGCGGAAGAAAGGATTTTGACTATGAAACGATCTTGCTTATTTGGCAAACGGATCCTGGCCTTAGGCCTTTCAGCCGTTTTGCTGTTTTCCGCTTTCGGCTGCTCCTCTCAGGAAGGCAGCGCTTCCTCCCCTTCCAAGGCCAAAGGCCGCTACGTGGAGGCAGAGCTTCCCCTTCCTCTGAAAAACACATCGGCTCTGGCCCTCAGCGAGCAGGACGGCAAGCTGAAGCTGGCCTCTCAGGAGGGGGTGTACGAATCCGCCGACCAGGGAAAAACCTGGCAGGAAACAGAAAAACTTTCTCAAGCGGTAAAGGAGCTTTTTTCGACCAATTACTACAGCCCTTTGGGTACCTGGAGCCCGAACGGAAGCCTTATGGTTTCCTGCGCGGAAGAAAATGCAGAGCATAACGGAGAGATCTGCCGCTACTTTCTCTTTGACAAGGACGGGGCCCGTCGGGAATTGAAGCTGGAGCTCCCCGAACTGAATTTAGACGATTCCGAGAGCTTCACGATGGCCGATCCTTCCGATTCCGTTTCTGTTGACCTTCCCTCCGCCAGTTCTGTTTCCGGTGACGGAGACGGCGGCCAGAGAGACGGTGATGATGCGGCCACAGACGTCGTCAGCTACACGCCCGTCAATTCTCTGAGTAAATTTCAGTTCCTTTCGGACGGCTCCCTTCTGGGGCTGGAC
>CAZNZS010000067.1:0-12382 GCA_964577585.1 uncultured Acutalibacter sp. | reverse complement strand
TTAGCTTTTAGTCGTTAGTTGTTAGAAAAGAGCAAAGGCCCCGTCTGTCATCCTGAGGAACGCAGTGACGAAGGATCTCGCCCTTTAGTTGTTAGAAAGGGTAAGTTCCTCTTTTTTGTCATTCTGAGGAACGTAGTGACGAAGAATCTCGTTCTTCATTTCTGAGGAAAAGCGCAAAGCACGAGATTCTTCGCCGAAAGCAAAGCTTGCTTTGCTTTCGCTCATCAATGACAGGCAAGGGGTGCCCTTCTCTAACAACTAACAACTTACGACTAACAACTAGAACGGCAGCGCCTTCGCAGGCGGTGCTATCCGTCTGCGAAGGCGCTGGTTTGCGCGGTTCCACTCCGCTTTTTTCTCTCAAAGGGGATAACGGCCCATGCCGGGCAGGGATTTCCCCCTGCCTGCTCCGGAACGCATTCTTCCCCGCCCCCGCCAAAAAGGGTCTCAGCCGGCAGGACCGCGGCTTTGCCGCCCCTGCTCGCCCTTTTCTCTCTGCTGCCGGTATGCGCCGGGAATACTTCTTTCCTTCTGCGCGTTTATCGATATATAGCTATCGTATGCCCCGCCGGGTCAAAAGGTGACGGGGATCAAAAACTCAACTGCTGCCCCTGCAGCTTGCTGCGCTCCTCCTGCCGCCTTTCCAGCAGAGCGTCGATCTTCTGGTGCGGATCGATCAGGGAGCTGACAGAAATATCATGGTTCAACGCCGAAATAAAATACGCGATATATTTCGATACGTCCACCTCATAGAACCAGGGGCGGTTCTTCAGTTCCTCGGTGCGGTAGGTCAGGTTGGAGCCGAACACGCCGTCTACCACGCCCTCGCGGTAAGCCTTATCGAAGGTGGCAAGGCCGTTTGTAAAGATGGCATAAGTGGCGTAGGCAAAGATCCGCTTCGCTTTTCTTTCCTTCAGGTTATAGGCGATATCCAGCATGGATTCCCCGGAGGAGATGATATCATCGGCAATGAACACATCCTTCCCCTCCACATCGGAGCCCAGATACTCGTGGGCCACAATGGGGTTTCTGCCGTCCACCACCCGGGAGTAATCCCGGCGCTTGTAGAACATGCCCATTTCCACTCCCAGCACGGAGGCATAGTACATATTGCGGCTCAAAGCGCCCTCGTCAGGGCTCACGATCATAAAGTCATCCCTGTCCGTGGAAAGATCCGGGAAATTCCGGAACATGGTCTTGAGTACCTGATAGCTGGGCATAAGGTTGTCAAAGCCCATCAGCGGTACGGCGTTCTGCACTCTGGGGTCGTGGGCGTCAAAGGTGACTACATTTTCCACGCCCATTGCCTTAAGCTCCTGCAGCGCCATGGCGCAGTCAAGGGACTCCCGGTAGCTTCTTCTGTGCTGTCTGCCGCCGTACAGCAGGGGCATGATAACATTTATCCTGCGGGCTTTGCCGCTCGCGGCTTCTATCAGCCGCTTCAGATCCTGAAAATGATCGTCGGGAGACATTCTGTTTTCTTTCCCGAAAAAATTATAGGTACAGCTGTAGTTTCCCACATCTACCACGAAATAGAGGTCCAATCCCCGAACGGTATCGCTTATGATCCCCTTGCCGTCTCCGGAAGAAAACCGGGGACAGCTGGCTTTGATCCGGAAGCTGCCTACCTCCATGCCTGCATCTCTGGCCCAGCGCAGCAGATGTGCCTCGATCTTATCCGAAAGCTCCTGCGCTCCTTCCAGGGAAATGATCCCCAGGGGCCCTACGCGATTCTCGTGACTGACGAAAAACTGAGCTGACTGTTCCATAACATTTGCCCATCCTTTCTCAAGATCCGAAAATAAATATTAGGTTGTCTCCTTCATTCCGCTCTGTCTCAAGGGCAGAATACACTACCGAAATTTTAACACAAAATTTACACTAATGCCACAGAAAAATCAGATTTTTTTCGTTCTTTACGCTCCTTCCAATTTTCTCTGACAAAAGCCGTGCTATTTTGTAGCTCTGCGCAACACCTGCGCGCCGTATTTTCCAAGGCGAACGGATCTTTCCGGTGTGTCGGAGCCGATCCCCGCGTACCCCGCGGGCACCTCCACCTCTTTTTCCTCTCCCGAGAAGTTCTGCAGGAACAAAAAGCTCTCCCCGTTTTCTTCCCTCAGGCAGGCCTCCACGCCGTGGGGCGGATCCTTGTCCAAAGCCTTTTGGAGCTTCAGCTCCTCCGCCAGGATATGATAAAGATCGTCGCAGAACGCATTCTCCGTTCTGGCCGCGATATAATAGGCCTTCCCCGTTCCGAGTTCATTTACCGTAAGGGCAGGCTCGCCCTGGTAAAAATCCTCTCCGTAGGTGCCGAGCACCTTCGCTCCCTCCGGATGGATCATGGCGCAAAGCTCCGTGACCTCATATTCCCTGCCAAGGGCGCGCAGGATGTTTTTCTCATTGTCCCAAAGGCCGTCGGTGGATTCGTTCCAAACGCCGAACACCTCTCTGAGCCCCCCTCCGGGCCAGCCGCCCAAATGGCAAAGGTCGTTTTCATTCACAAGGCCGGTAAGATAGGTCCCCACCAGCGTACCGCCGCCTTCCACGAAGGCGCGCAGCTTTTCCTCGATGCCTGCCCGCAGCAGATAAAGCATAGGGGCGATCACAAGCTTATATCCGGAAAAGCTGCTTTCCATATCCACCACGTCCACCGCAATCCCCTGCTTCCACAGCGCCTTGTAGTGCTGCTGAACGGTTTCCACATAGTGGATCCCGCAGTTTCTCGGGCCTGCCGCCCCTTCTATCGCCCAGCGGTTTTCGGTGTCGTACAGCAGCGCGACTTGCGATTTTACCCCGGTCTTTCCCACTTCGTCGATCTCTTCCAGCCGCTTTCCCACCTCGGCCACATCCCGGAAAACCATGGTGTCGCTGCCGCCGTAATGATCCACCACGGCGCCGTGGAATTTCTCGCTGGAGCCCCGGCTTTTCCGGAACTGAAAATACTGCACGGAATTGGAGCCGTGGGCGATGGCCTGCATCGCCTGGGCCATGTGCATTCCCGGCCGCTTGAGCCGGGAAACCGGCGACCAGTTCGTCATGCTGGGGGTAGACTCCATCAAAAGGAAGGGCCGCTTTTTCAGAGAGCGCATATAGTCGTGCCACAGCGCTACCTCCGCCGCCGTCTCGCTGTTGTCCCCGGCCTTCCACCAGGGATAGCTGTCCCAGGAGATCACGTCCAGCTCATCCTTGAACTTTCCGTAATTGTAATCGTCAAAATAATACATGAAGTTGGTGGTCACGGGCAGCTCCGGGCAGACGGACTTCACCGCGTCCCGCTCCAGCTTCATGAAATCCACCACCCGGTCCGTGCAGAAGCGCTTCCAGTCAAGAATGAGCCCGTGGGTGCAGTTTTCGCCGTTGGATACCGGCGGATGGATCTGCTCCCATCCGGTATAGGTATGGCTCCAGAAAGCAGTCCACCACTGATGGTTCAGCTCCTCCAGCGTGCCGTACTTTTTCCTGAGCCACTCCCGGAACTCCGCCTGGCAAAGTGGGCAGTAACACGTTCCGCCGTATTCGTTGGAAAGGTGCCACAGGATCACGCCAGGGTGCTTCGCAAAATTCTCTGCCAGCTTCGTATCTATCGCTTTTACCTTTTCCCTGTAAACGGGGGAAGTATAGCAGTGGTTGTGCCTGCCTCCCGTCTCGTCCCGTCTGAGGTCCCGGGAGACCCGGCGGATCTCCGGATATTTCTCGCTCATCCAAACGGGCTTCGCGCCGGAGGGCGTGGCAAGCACCGTGTAGATCCCGTTTTGGTACAGGTTCTCTATGATCTCCCCGAGCCAGTCAAAATGATATTCTCCTTCTCTCGGCTCCAGCTTCGCCCATGAAAAAATGGCGATGGAAACACAGTTGATGTGCGCTTCCTTCATGAGCTCGATATCCTTTTTCAGAATGTCGGGCCGGTCGAGCCACTGATCCGGGTTGTAATCTCCGCCGTGGAGCAAATGGGGAAATCTGGGGGTAAGTATACTCATAAAAAACCTTCTCCTTTTCGAAAGCGTGAATCTCTGCCTTCATTGTAATACGCCGGGAAAGAACTGACAAGGGGAATTCATGATATTTCAGAGCAAAAAATGACATGACAGCTTTTAGGGATATATGTTATGATAGTACCAAACTCAAAAAGGGGTAATGCTCAATGGAATTTGAATGCAGAAAGAAGGAAAGCTTTTCCGTCATCGGAAAGCTGGGCTCCACAGAGGACGGCGAGGGCTTTATCGGGAAGCTCTGGCAAAGCGCCAACGACGGATTTGAAGAGGTTGCGCCGCTGGCAAAGAAAACGGAAAGCGGCGGGTTCGCAGGCTTTTGGGGGCTGATGTCAGACTGTGAAATGCGCTTTCTCCCCTGGGAAAACGGATTTACAAAGGGGCTTTATCTTGCCGGCGTGGAGGTGGAGGAGCAGGCCGAGGCCCCGTCAGGCTGGGTGAAGTGGACCTCCCCCGCCTACGAATATCTTGTGGCGGAAAGCGGACCCGAGGCCTTTACCCGGGCTCTGGAAGAAATAGAAAAACGGGGGCTGCAGCTGGTGGGAGCAGTGTATGACTATACGGATCCACAAACCGGAAAGAATTACCAGTATTTCCCCATACGCAGGCTTCCAAAACAGTACTGACCGAAATCCGAAAAATCAGGAACCACAGTGAGAGCAGTTTGATAAGTTGGGATTTACCGGTTGCACCGGCAGGCAAGTCGGGAAGGCAGCTCGTACTGACATATAGCGAAAATCCCGACCGAAGGTTACACAGATAAATTATAGTTTAACACACTAACAGAAAAGCAGAAACTCTTGCCTTTCTCGCCTTCGGTTCGGGTGATGTGCCCCAGTGGGGCACGTCCATCACCGACCGAGTTGAAAACGAGAACGGTGCAGAACAAACGCCGAAAGCCATGGCTTTCTTGGCACATTTTCAC
The DNA here is from genome assembly GCA_964577585.1 of uncultured Acutalibacter sp. GTDB lineage: Bacteria > Bacillota > Clostridia > Oscillospirales > Acutalibacteraceae > Acutalibacter. The sequence goes on along the minus strand of CAZNZS010000067.1, from coordinate 7,468 downwards.
CCGACGCGAAGCGGAGAAAGGTGTCACGGTGCAACCGTGACGGAGGGGTTCGCAGCAAGATTTTTCTCTGGTTTTAGAACCCCTCAGTCAGCCTATCGGCTGCCAGCTCCCCTTTCAGGGGAGCCAAGGGGTGAGCGTTAAACTATAATTTAGTGGTCTTTTTGCCCTTATCCTTACACTATACACTGCCCTTTCGCCCTTACTTCCTTGCGCCGAAGGCGCAACCATCATCCAGCATCCAACATCCAGTATCTAGCATCTAATAAACCAAAAGGAGCCTTCACATGCTGACAAAAACTTTGCGGGACCATTATTTAAAGACCGGCACGTTCACATATGCCGGGCCCTACGAAGCTTATTTCCGCTCCCTCCCCGAAAGCCCCAGGGAGATCGGTGATCTGCTTTCCCACCAGATTATTCACCGGGTCACCCTGCGGGAAGGGAACGCCAACGCAAATTTTGACCTGCGCTACGGTGACATGAACGATTTCCCGCCCTTCCGCATGCGCTGTGAAGACGACCTTTTCCTGACGGCCCCCGCCATGACGGCAGAGCTTTTCCGGCTGGACAGCCGGGGCTTTGTTCCGGACCGGGCCGTGGAAAACAAGCTTGTCCTCACCTGCCGCTATGTTTCCGTTCTGGCCTCCGCTATCTTTAAGGCCAAGGGCATCCCCTGTCGGAGCAGAGCGGGCTTCGCCCCCTATTTTCACCCCGGCGTCTCCATGGACCACTGGATCAACCAGGTGTGGAGCGACAAAGAAAACCGCTGGATCACCTTTGACGCCGACGGATTTTACGATGAAAAGGCCATGGGCATCTGCCAGTACGACATGAGGGAAGAAAGCTTTGACTGGGCGGCAAAGGCCTGGCTCAATATCCGGAGCAGCAAAACCGACGGAAAGGAATTCCTGTATGCCGACGGCCTGGGCACCTGCTCGCTGAAGGCCGTGATCCGGTACCTCTTTTACGATTTTCACGCCCTGATGAACCATGAGATCTCCTATCTTTTCCAGCCCTGCTATATCGATGAGAAATTCGATGCGTTGACGGAGCGGGACTTTTCCGAGCTGGACCGTCTGGCGGAGCTTCTGCTCTCTCCCGACGATAATTTTGACGCCCTGCAAAAGCTTTGGAACGGCACTCCCAAATTCCGCATCCTCAATTCCCCGCTGGTGGGAGACTGGGATAATGAATGTCAGCTTTCGGATGTCAGCCGCTGAAAGTAAGGCCCCGATCCATTCTCCAATCACAAATACCCCTTCCCTCACTTCTTCCCTCTGACAGCGAACGCTTCCTATATAACGACAAAAAGCCAAGGGCAAAATTTTGCCCTTGGCTTTTTTAACGTCCGGAATTCAGATCCAACAACTAATCTGCTCAGAACCAATTACTTGTTCTCCTGATCTCCTACGTTCATGGGGTACTTTCTCATGTAGGAAAGCAGCTCGTCCACAGTGGTAAAGGCAAGGCCGGTCACGGTGTCGGCCGCGCCGTAGTAAATGGCGATGCGGCCGGTCTCCGGATCGGTCAGGGTGGCGCAGGGGAAGGTCACGTTGGGAACGTCACCGGTGAGCTCATAGGACTCTTCCGGCCCGAATACATAGAAGCTTCCGCGCTCCTTCACGATCCAGGGGCGGTCAATATCCAGCAGCGCCACGCCAAAGCGGTATACAAAGCCGTTGCAGGAATTGAGCACGCCGTGATAGATCATCAGCCAGCCCTCATCGGTCTCGATGGGGGTGGGGCCGGGGCCTACCTTTTTGGACTGCCAGCCGTTTGCGGTGCCGAACAGCCAGCGGTGCTTGCCCCAGTAGCACAGGTCGGGGCTCTCGCTGTAGAAAATATCGCCGAAGGGAGTGTGGCCCGTATCGCTGGGGCGGCTCACCATGGCAAACTTTCCATTGATCTTCCGGGGGAACAGCACGCCGTTGCGGTTATAGGGCAGGAAGGCGTTTTCCAGCTGATGGAAGGTCTTGAAATCCTCTGTCCAGCCAATGCCGATGGTAGGACCATGATAGCCGTTGCACCATGTGACATAGTATTTCCCGTCGATCAGGCACACGCGGGGATCATAACGGTATTCCTTGCGGATCACGTCCTTTTCGCCCTCAAAGACGATGGGATCGTGGTTGATATCCCAATGGATGCCGTCTTTGGAGAAGCCGGCGAAAATGTCCATTTCCACGCCTCTGTTGTCGCAGCGGAACACGCCTGCGTAAGCGTCGCCGAACACCACCACAGCGGAATTGAAAATGCTGTTGGAGGTGGGGATCGCGTCTCTCTTGATAATGGGGTTTTCCGTGTAGCGCCACACGGGCTTGTCGTAACCTGCGGGCTTGTCCTGCCAGGGCATGTTGGGCAGGGCCGGTCTGCCGATGATTTTGGCCATAAATAAAAGCTCCTCTCTGATTTCCTGTCAGGTCGCCTCTTCCGGCACCTGAACTTGTTATTTCTAGTATACCATTATTTTCCCGGAAAAAAAAGGGGAAAAAGCAAATTATAGTTTGCACCTGCGGTGCACGCACTCGTGAAGGCAGCTTGTGCTGATTCACAGTGAGAATCCCGACCATGTCACGGCTGAATTTGGGCTTAGCAGCAAGTGTGGCAGCCTTCCCCAGAGCCCGGCATCTAGCCGTTTTTCTCCTTTTTTCTCAGCAAAAAGAAAACCGCCGCCATGGCTCCCAGGTACAGCGCCAGGAACAACGCGGTCATGGGTATCCCCATGGGATAGGCAAAAATCATTCTGGACACGAAAAGGCTCGCCGTAATGGAAACAGGCAGGAACAGGCCCAGCGCCCAATCCAAAAGCTTTATGAAAAAAGGCGCCTCCTGACGGCAGATAAGTTTGCCTGCAAAATACCACACAACGCCTCCCACCTGGAGGGACAGCCCCAGCCAAATGGCGGAAGCGCTCTGCGTTTCATACCATTCCGCAAAGGCGGCGAAAAGGCCGATGACCATAATGCCCGCGGAGCACACATACTGCACCTGCCCTATTGTGTTCCGCTTGTCCTCCCGGACGGCGGGAGAAACGGGCTGCGGCGGTTCACCTTCCTTCAGCAGGTAGTCCGTGGTCACGCCGAACAGTTCACTGAGCGTTACCACCTTGTCCAGCTCCGGCACAGATTCCCCCACCTCCCATTTGGAAACAGACTGCCGGGAAATCTCCAGCCGCTCCGCCAGCTGCTCCTGAGACATGCTCCGGGATTTTCGAAGCGCCTGTAGTTTTTCTCCGAAATTCATAAAAAAACCTCCTTGCCCCGCCCGGCAAAAACGGAACATACACCCCGGCTTCCTCCGGGCAAAGGGATATTGTTCTCCCATTCTACCGTTTTTCCCGGTTGCGGGAAACAAAGCCGGGCTGGAACTTCCGCAGCTGACAGTTGCAAAAAGGAAATTTGCTCCGTGGAAAGCCTTTCACGCCCGGCTTTCCGCAGAAAGATCCTTCAAGTAGGCGGCGCTTTCTCCCACACAGACTCCAAAATCACCGGAAACGGAGCCTTCAAGAGAAACGCCCCCTTCATATCCTATCGCCTTCAGTGCCGCAAAAAAGGCGCTGTAATCTTCCCCGTCTCCCATTTTGGGAAGCTCCCTGTTATTTTTTGCGCTGGCAATATGAACATGGGCCAAAAGATCCCCATAACCCTCCAACGCGGCAAGCGGCTCCTGTTCCAAATTGAAATGGTACAGGTCTACCAAAAGGCGGATATTGGGCTTTCCCACCTCCCGCACCAGCCGGGCACATTCGGTACTGGTATTCAGAATATTGGTTTCCGTTCGGTTCAGGGGTTCGATACAGCAGGTCATGCCGTGCTTTTCCAGAATCGGAGAAATATGGTCGGCGCAAAGGCCGCAAAGCTGCTCCCACGCCGCTTCCCTGGGAAACCCTTCCGGCACCCGGCGGGGACCGCCGCTGCCGAAAACCACCGTTTTAACGCCCAAAAACGCCGCCTTTTCCAGCGTTTCCGAAAGATATTCCAAAATCCCCGGCAGATCCCGGTTCGGGCCGGTAAGGGAAAGCTCTCCGGGAAAAAGCACATTTCCCGCAAGGCAGCGAACGCCGGCCTTATCAAGCAGCTCCGCCCGCCCCGCGATCTCATCCATGCTGTGACGGGAAAGCTCGCAGAGACCGATCTCAGCGTAATCCACCGAGCTTCCCGCCAGCGAAAAAATATCCTCCTGAAACAATGAAGTGCAGCAACCGATTTTCATAATGATCTCCTTCCTTGTACTTTTCCCCCCCGGAGAAGCCGAAACTGATCGTTTATTCCTCAGTTTCTCCCTCTGAAGGGTTCGCCCCTTCTGAGGGAGTTTCTTCCTCCGAAGGCGTTTCCTCTTCTGAAGGTGTTTCTTCCTCTGAGCCTCCCGCTTCCAGATCGGCAAGGCGCACGAGGATGGCCGATGCCTGGGCCCTGGTGGCAGTACCCCTGGGAAGGAACGCGCCGGAGGGGTCACCGGCAAGCAGCCCGGCTGCTGTCATGCCAGCCACGGCTTCCCTGGCCCAGTCTGAGATCTTTCCTTCGTCAATATAGCTTCGGGGCTCTTCCGAAGTCTCTTTTCCCGTCATTTCCCGGATCCTCATAAGCCCCCAGAAGATCTTTGCCATCTCCTGCCGGGTGATATCCTTCCCGGGCTTAAACTCCGTTTCGCTGTAACCGTCCACGATGCCCCGGCTGTAAGCCCAGGCCACAGCATCTTCATAATATTGCCCGGCCCCTACGTCCTGAAACGGCATGGCCCCCAGTTCTTCTTCGGTCACGGTCTCTCCGGAATACCGGTAGATCAGTGCGACAAGCTGTCCTCTCGTCACCTGCTTTCCGGCTGAAAAGCGGTAATTCCCCACACCCTTCAGATACCCGGCGGTCACGGCACGATCCACTTCTTCGCAGTACCAGTAATTTGGGAAAACATCCCGGAAGAAATTACCCCGCTTTGAATAAAAAGCTCTGGCCTCGCGGCTCATCAGCAGCTCTTTGCCGCCCGCGCAGGCGGAGATCACCGTGCCGGGAGCTATCTCCACCGGTTCGCTGTATGCCCTGGAATCCTCTGTGGCGGCGGAGCCGTCCAGCGTATAGTAAACCTTCGCGCCCTCTGTGAAACTTTCCAAACTGAGCTTTCCGTCCTCCACCAGAATGGAAGGAGTTTTGGCTGTGGGCTTTGTGATGGTCACCTTTGTTTCCTCACTGCGGCTCCCATTCATGTTGAAGGCCGCCACAGCCCGGACTGTGCAGGGCGTCTCTGCCGTAAAGGGGCCCGTGTACCGCTTGCTGCTCTGGTTCAGGTCCGACCCGTCTGTGGAATAATAAATCGTCGTTCCGGCAGGGGCGGTTATGGTGATCTCCAGCTTTCCCTTTACCTTTTCGTTTGTGATCACCGGCGCCTTGATGGCATCCAGCTGTACGCTTCCGGGGCTGCAGCTGTGATAAGTCGCACCTTTGCTGAGGGTCTGGCCTCTGCGGCGGAACAGTTCCCGCACCGTAACAAGCTCATATCCCTGGTTCTTTAACGTGTCGATGGCCGCCAGCACGCCGTCCACACTGGTGGAATGAATGTCATGCACCAGCACGATGGCCCCATCAAAGGTGTCCTGCACGATATTGTTCTGTACCGTCTGGGCGTTGCGGTACTTCCAGTCCAGCGGATCCACCGACCACATCACCAGCGGCGCGTTCACAGCCGACCGCACCGAGGAGTTCACACTGCCGTAGGGGGCTCGCACCAGGTAATCCGTGCCGGCTCCGCAGGTCCAGTCAAGAATGTGGTTGGTAGTCCCGATCTGGCTCTGCACCCCGGAATAGGAAAGGGTCGTCAGATCCGGATGGTCATAGCTGTGGTTCGCAATCTGGTGTCCTTCCCGATACACGCGCTTTACCACATCGGGATAAGCCTCGGCGCGGCTTCCCAGCATAAAGAAGGTGGCCTTGACCCCTCTGGCCTTCAGCCCATCCAGAAGCCTGTTGGTATATGGCCCCGGGCCGTCGTCAAAGGTGATGGCCGCAAGCCTCTTTCCGGCTGCCTGAACGGAAATTCCAGGCGCCGCCGTTATGGTCAGCAGCACCAGTGCCAGTACCACCGCGATGATCTTTTTCCCTGCGTTTCTCTTCATATTTCATTTTCCTTCTTTTCAGATATTGGCGATTGGAAAGGGCCTTGGAGCCCCGCCTTTCTTAACCGCCAACAAAGCCCTTGTTTTTCCCAGCCTTATGTGCTATACTTGCTGCACATAGGCAGAGTAGGACGGCGTGTGTTTCCCTTTTTGGGATCAGTGCCGGCGGAACGGGGAGTTGTCCGCCGGACGAAAAGCAGAAGCGGCTTTCGCTTTTGTTTGCAGTGCGCCCTCCGCATCCCGCTGCCGCAGAACCGGGCTTTTTCCTCCTGTTGTGCGGCATGCTCCCAGGGTTTTTCCTGAGCAAACTGCCGCAACATTTTAAGGAGGTTTTTTTATGCTCTACAAACACCCATTTTCCCGCGCCTATTGGCGTGACGCGGTAAAAGACTTCAAAAAGCTGCCCGTTTTAGCCTTTTCCGCTGTGATGATCGCCGCCTGCATTGCCCTTTCCTACATTCCGTCCATCCACATCAACGATCAGGTGCGCGTCACCTGGGGCTTTTTGGCCCGGGCTCTGTGCGGTATGGTGGGCGGACCCATCAACGCCCTGGTCTTCGGCGCCGCGGAGGACACCATTTCTTACCTGATGCACCCCACAGGCCCCTATTTCCCGGGCTATATGCTCACCACCATGCTGGGAACTCTTCTTTATGCCCTGTTCCTTTACAGGACAAAGGTCTCCGTTCTCCGCATTTTCCTTGCCAAGCTTTCCACCAATATTCTGAATGTCACTCTGGGAGCTTTGTGGAGCTCCATTCTCTACGGCAAGGCCTATCTCTATTACGCCTCGGCAAGCCTTATAAAAAACGCCATCATGCTGCCGGTGCAGACCATCATGCTGGTGGTGCTGTTTGCGGCGCTGCTTCCCATTTTGGGCAGGATCGGCTTTCTGCCCGCTGAAAGCAGCAAAAAGCTTTCCGTATGGTAAAAAGCTTATTTGTTCTGTGAGCCAAGCACCCTCCAAAGGGCGCAGCCGCAGGTTCCCAAAAGTCCCGCGCCCGCGATCACCGCAAACAGGATCACCCGGTCCGGGGACATGTGCTTCAGAAAGATCTCAATTCCCAAGAGCAGCACGCCGGCCGTCAGCGCCAGCAGACAGATGATTTGAACGATTACTGATTTTTTCATGCTTTCTGTTCCTTTCCGGCAGTTTTTATCAGATCCTTCACGATCTCCGCCGCCAGCAGCAGCCCCGCTGCCGCTGGCACGAACGCCATGCTTCCCGGCGTGGCAGAGCGGCGGCTCCCTTCTCCGCCCATGCCCTTTTCGTCCCCTGCCTCTACATGCAGTGGCGTTTTTGCTTCTTCTTCGGAATAGACCGCCTTTACTCCTTCTATCCCCCGCTTTTTCAGTTCCTTC
>CAZNZS010000066.1:255-12384 GCA_964577585.1 uncultured Acutalibacter sp. | reverse complement strand
CCGCTGAAATGCTGGGGGGAAATATTCGCCAGCTCCGCCACCTGTTCCTGTGTCAGTTTTTGCTTTTTTCGAATCGTTCGCAGCCTTTGCCCTAACAGGCGGTAATTCAACTCTATTTCCATGGAAACCTCCAAACAAAGGATATTCCCTATTGTAATTTAATTATTCCTGTGGTATAATCGCCTGTAAAGAGGAATCTCTAAAATGCAGAGGTTTAGATGAATACTTGGAGGGAATTTTATGGCAATCAACGTAAAGTGTCCGAAATGCGGGAGCACTCATGTGCAGCTGTCCAACGAGTCCAGTAAGCACGGGTGTTTATGGACGGTTTTGTTCGGAATTTATTACATATTCTGGGTCTTCATAAAATGGATGATAGGGTCTGTGATTTTTGTGTGTTACGATTGGTGGATGGCGCTGATAAAAACTGCCGCGGGAAAAGGGCATGTCTGGCAGTCAAAGAAGTGGTTTTCAAACAGAAAGAAGATCTATTACTGCCATGATTGCGGTTATAATTTCAGAGCGTGATCAAAAGAAAGGGAAAACCTTGGAAAACTTTCTTGACAAACTGCAGTGCTCGTGATATTATAATAAAGCTGTCGAACCAAAGACAGCAGGTCGCTTCCGGATTTCCGGGGCGGTAAACGGTCATGACCGGCCTGCCGAGGGAAGAAGCGAGGAAACCATGAGCAGGGCGGAAGCCCTTGGCTCCCCATGTTTCAGCGTGATACGCCTTTCCCGGCACCTGTCCGGGAAAGGCGTTTTTGTATCTCTCATTTGACGGAGGTGAAATGAATTGCCCAGTGAGAAAATTCTTGAACAGAAGAAGCAGCATGTTGCAGAGCTGTCAGAGGCCTTCAAGAATGCCAATGTAGGCGTGCTCGTCAACTACATCGGTATCAGCGTGGCAGACGACACCAAGCTCAGAAAGCAGCTTCGTGAGGCTGGCTGCCAGTACAAGGTAGTTAAGAACACATTGCTTCATCTGGCCTTTGAGCAGGCCGGGATCGAGGGCTTGGACGAGTACCTGAACGGGACCACTGCTATCGCTTACAGCGAAAATGGTTACACCGAGGCTCCCAAGATCCTTTCCGAGTATGCAAAAGGCCATGAGAATTTCCAGATCAAGTCCGGCTTTATCGACGGCAGCACCGTAGACGCCGCCGGTATCAACGAACTTGCAAGCCTTCCTTCCAAGGAAGTGCTTATCGCTCAGGTTTTGGGTGGCTTCAATGCTCCGATCCAGGGCTTTGCAAATGTGCTTAACGGCACAATGCGCGGCCTGGTGATCGCCCTGAATGCCATTGCTGAGAAGCAGTCCGCTTAAGGACGGAAACTCGAGTTCGAAAAATTAAGCACGAAAAATCTTAATTTGAACATCTAGAATCTATTATCTAGAATCTAGCATCTAAAAACGGAGGTATTATCATGTCTGAGAAAGTAACAAATTTGATTGAAGAAGTTAAGGCCCTTACTGTTCTGGAGCTCTCTGAGCTGGTCAAGGCTCTGGAAGAAGAGTTCGGTGTATCCGCTGCTGCTCCCGCTGCTGTTGCCGTTGCCGCTCCTGCTGCCGGCGGCGCTGCCCCTGCTGCTGAGGAGAAGACTGAGTTTGACGTTGTCCTGAAGTCCGCCGGCGCCAACAAGATCAACGTGATCAAGGTTGTTAAGGAAGCTACCGGTCTGGGCCTGAAGGAAGCTAAGGAGCTGGTTGACGGCGCTCCCAAGGCTGTCAAGGAAGCTGCTTCCAAGGACGACGCTGAGGCTCTGAAGGCAAAGCTGGAAGAGGCCGGCGCAGAGGTCGAGTTGAAGTAATTTTACTTTCATAAAGCAAAAAGGCCGCCCAAACGGGCGGCCTTTTTTGATGCCGGATTCTGGATATTCGATGCTGGAGCGATCCTCTCAGTCGTCTTTCAGACAACAGCTTTCCTGCCTTCGGTTCGGTCGGCGCCAACGGCCGCCACTGGCGGCCAGCACAGGGGTCTAAGGGAAAGGGATCTAACTACTATCAACTCAATGCTGATAACCGGCGGGCAATGTCAGTCCTTGCCCGCTTTATTTTTGAAGCTTTCGCCGTTCTTCCAGCAAGATGCGGCGAATGGTCTTTTCTGAAAGAAAAAAGCGTTCTGCAAGAGCTTCAATAGCTTCTCCCCGCTGAGCGGCCTGATAAATCGCCGCATTGCGCCGGGAGACCTCCTGTTTGCTGTGGGTCCTTTCGCCCCAGGAGAGGCGGTTTTCCTCCTTCCGGGGGATATAAAGATAGATCCCGTCCGCGTATTGCTGTATTTCCTTCAGTAATTTCTCAGGGATCATGCCCTGAGCTCGTGCATAGCGCATAGCTGCTCCTCCTAAAGATACTCATTAGGTGAGCAAAGGCTACTGCCGATTTTCTATTTATTTTAATATGTGCAATAGCCCTTGCTATGCACGCTGTACTTCACCCGTCATGCTTCTGGGTTCCCTCCTTTTGCGTTCACATTGTATTTCATTATACGATGTGTGTCTTGCAAAGTCCAGCCCGGATTCGTTTCTGGAACAACATCATTGGCGCTGATTTGCTTCTGGAATAACTTGTGGCTTGCCGCCAGGATCCGGCCCCCCTATACTGAAACTGGGCGGTCAAAGAGACTGCTTCACTTTTTCAGGAAGGAGCGAAAAAAATGCGCTGTGAAATCTGCGGAAAGACCACCGTCTTCGGAAAAAAGGTCGCCCACGACAGAATGTATATCAATGGTCGGACTCCCAAAAAGATTAAGCCCAACCTGCATACCATGACCGTTGAAACGGACAAAGGAACACGAAGAATAAAGGTATGCACCCGCTGTATGAGGACCATGAGGAAAAACAGAGCTGCGGGTTGAGGCTCCCGCTCCGGGCGTCCTCCCACGGAAAAAGGCGCTTTGTGGAAAGATTTTTGAATTTGTGTTGATGTTTTAGCCGCCTGAAAATCGTGCTTGTGAAAGGTCAAAAACTGTGCTATATTGAAGTCACAATATAGCGCCTTTCGCAATGCGGAAGAGTTGGGAGGAACCTATGGAAAACAAATATCTCGGCATGACCCCGCCTATGGGGTGGAACTCCTGGAACACTTTTTCCTGGAACATCAACGAAGATCTGATCAAGGAGACTGCTGACGTGATGGTGAGCTCCGGGTTAAAGAACGCGGGCTACGAATATGTGGTCATCGACGACTGCTGGAGCCTGAAGCAGCGCGACGAAAACGGCTGTCTGGTGGCCGATCCCGAAAAATTCCCCCACGGCATGAAGGCTGTGGCTGATTACGTTCACAGCAAGGGGCTGAAATTCGGCATGTATTCCTGCGATGGCACCCATACCTGCGCCGGATATCCCGGAAGCTTCGAGCATGAGTTCCAGGACGCCGCCACCTTTGCCTCCTGGGGCGTGGATTATCTGAAATACGACAACTGCTATAAGCCCAAGCACATCGAGGGAGAGCTTCTTTACAAGCGCATGTCTCTTGCCCTGCGCAACTGCGGCCGTGACATTCTGTTCTCTGCCTGCAACTGGGGGCATGAGAATGTTCACACCTGGATCCAGGGCTCCGGCGCTCAGCTTTTCCGTTCCACAGGCGATATTCAGGACAGCTGGGAATCCATCAAAACCCTGGCCCTTTCCCAACTGGATAAAATGGCGTTTTCCGGCCCTTACTGCCACAACGATATCGACATGCTGGTGGTGGGAATGCACGGAAACACCGACAATGAATGGATCGGTGAGCTGGGGGGCTGTACCGACGAGGAATACCGCACCCACTTTGCCCTGTGGGCTATCATGAATTCCCCGTTGATGATCGGCTGCGATATCCGAAAAATGAGCGACGCCACAAAGGAAACCCTCACAAACGCCGATATTATCGCCATCAACCAGGACGTGGAGTGCCGGGGGCCCTATGTGATCCAGCACATGGAAAACCTGCTGTTCTCTCTCATAAAGCCCATGTCCGACGGAACCTTGGCCATCGGCATGTTCAATATGGGCGATAAGGACGCCGGACTGCCGCTGGAATTCTGGGATATGGGCATTCCCGCCGCTGCCGGTATGGGCCTTGAGTTCTACAACTGCTGGACCCATCAGAGCGAGGGCGTATTTACCGAGCGGTATGCCGCTAAGATCCCTGCCCATGGCAGCATGGTGTTCCGCGCAAAGCCGGTGAAGGTGCGTTGAGCAATTTTCAGACCTGCCGGAAATGCGGCGCTCCCCTGGGAATGGACGATATTGCCATTTACCGCAAGCTGGTGTTCCGTGCGGCGGAGGACTTTCTCTGTATAGACTGTCTGGCGGATTATTTTAAGTGCCCCAGAGAAGAGATCGAAAAGAGAATACGGTATTACCGGGAAAGCGGAGAATGCACCCTGTTCCAGTGAAAAAAGGCCGAAGCTTTCGCTTCGGCCTTTCCCTTCCTTGCTTTTTTCCGGTTCTTTTTTCTTGATTCCCTGACGCCGGTCCGGCTGCTGTGTCCCGACAGAGCCAAGAAAAAACACAGGAAAAGCAAAAGCGCCGCCTCATTGCTGAGGCGGCGCTGCTGTTTCTTTACCGGTCCTTACGGACAAAACCGTTTTGCGATCAGTGGGTCAGGAAGAACATCAAAGCGAAGAGGATGCCAATGATCCAGGTGCCAACATTGATCTCCTTGATCTTGCCGGTGAACAGCTTGATGAAGATGTAAGCCAGCAGGCCGAAGGCGATGCCGTAAGAAATGTTGTAGGTCAAAGGCATGATAGCTACAGTAAGGAAGGCAACCACTGCGGCGGCGGGATCATCCCATTCGACGCTGCGGATATTGCCCATCATCAGCACGCCCACATAGATCAAGGCGGCGGCACAGGCATAGGTGGGGATCAGCTGCGCAACGGGAGAGAGGAACATTGCAATAACAAACATTCCGGCAGTGGCCATGGAAGCAAGGCCGGTACGTCCGCCTTCGCCCACACCTGCGGAGGACTCAACGAAGGTGGTAACGGTGGAGGTGCCGCAGATGGCGCCGGTGCAGGTGGCAACAGCGTCAGCCAGCATAGCCTTGTCCATGTTGGGAACGTCGCCTTCCTTGGTCAGCAAGTTGCCGGCAGCGCAGGCGCCGTACAGAGTGCCAAGGGTATCGAACATATCCACCATGCAGAAGGCCAGCATGGAGGTAAGGAACATAACTGCAAACGCGCCGGTGCCGTGAGCATCAATATAAGCGGTGAAATTGAAGCCCTCCGTGAAGACCTTGCCGAAAGCCTGGGTGCCGAAATCCTTGAACGCACCCAGGAAGTCGGAAGACAGGTTGGGGGCCACAGCGGTGGCGTAGAAGTCGGGAACGGAGATCAGGCCGATGGCATAGTAGAGAACAGCGGAGCCCAGAATGCCCCACAAAACAGCGCCGCGGATCTTGGCCTTGGACATAGCGCCAATGGCAAACACCGTGAGAATGGTGAGCAGCATGGGGAAGATGGTGGCCCAGGTTGCACCGCCGTTGAACACGTTGAAGGAGGCAAGAGCTACCTTGGTGGAATCGTTGCCAACTACGATACCGGCGTTCTGCAGGCCGATGAAGGCGATGAACAGGCCGATGCCGGCGGCGATGGCGGTTTTAACAGCTTTGGGGATCGCGTCGAAAATAATCTTTCTGAGACCGGTGACGGTCAGCAGCAGGAACACGACGCCGTCGATCAGGACCAGGACCAGGGCATTGGCATAGCTGAGGCCCATGCCTACGCACATGGTGTAGACAAAGAAGGCATTCAGGCCCATGCCGGAGGCTTGTGCCAGGGGCAGGTTGGAGAGCAGACCGATGAGCACTGTGCCCACAATGGCGGAAAGGGCGGTGGCAATGTAGATCGCACCGTAGCTTACGCCGAGCACGTTGGTGCCGTCGCCGAAGGGATCAGCAAACATTCCGGCGTTGACCATAAGAATGTAGGCCATTGCCATAAATGTGGTGATACCAGCGGTGATCTCTGTCCGGACGGTGGTACCGCGTTCTTTCAGCTTGAAGAACTTTTCCAAAACATTCACACTCCTGTAAATAGAATATGCCCCGGCTATGGGAAGCTGTTTTCAGACTTCATAATCGGGGAAAACTGACAAAACAAGTATATCTGTTCCGTTGCGGAAAAGCAATAGTTTTGTCACATTTTATTCACAGTTTCGACATTTTGTCTTTTTTCGACTTTTCTTTCGGAAAAAATTGGTGGTATTTCTATTGTGAATTTTGAAAATGGGGAGACAAAGGCGGCTGAAAATAAGAAGCAGCAAATTTACCTGTTCGCGTAATAGAATACCCGTAGCTTATCTTGACAAAGACGTGGAGAGACAATAGAATACAAGTGTGAACTTGCTGGGACGGTAACCTTTGAGCATGACGCCCTGTACCGCCCGGTATGTGTACACGCTTTCGGAAGCCCGTCTCAGTGCGGAGTTTACTTATGCCGAGGGCACGGAACGTGGCGAGGGAGGAGAAAACCCCGCCAGCGATTTTTCCGCAAACGACATCAACAAGGTCTGGTACCGCTCCAACCTGACAGGCAGCAGCCTGTATGCGGTAGACAAGGACGGCGAAACGGTTTCTCATGCTGTTTACAATGCATGGGGCAGGCTGCAAAGCGATGCGCCCACAGACATGAATTTCACCGGCATGGAGGGTTTGATCAGCTACAGCACGTATTCTTGGGACGTTACCTTGGAGCTGTACTATGCCCAGAACCGTTTCTATGACCCTGCCGACAAGAGATTCACGCAGGAGGATAAAACCGAAGACGGCGCCAACTGGTACCTGTATGTAGAAAACAACCCCCTGATCTTTGTTGACGCAGACGGGAATATGATGGTGCCCGTAGAAAAATGTGGAGGGGGCAGGGTGAGTAAGCCGAAAACTGCTCGCACCATACCTGTAAAGAAGCCCCCGGTCAACAAGCCGAAAGCCACGCCTGCGCCCAGCAATGTGACAAAAGCCGTTGCAAATGCGGCGAAGCAGGTGGTAAAGACCGCCACACAGGCCGTAAAGAACACCGTTCCCTCGGTAAAGCCGACTCCCAAGCCTGCAACGGCAAAGAAAAACCAGCAGCAAAGCAGCGCTGCACTGGCAAGGAAAAAGTTCAATAATCAGAAAATGCAGGACTTGCTCAAACAGCAGCAGGAGCAGGTGGGGTGCAAGCCAAAATCGCCGTTTTCATGCTATGACCCAGCTAATCCTCTAAAATTAAGCCCGAAAGAGACCGCTGAAATGTATCGCCAGGGCGGTCTCAGTAATGTTAATCTTCTTGCTCTTGAGCCTGAAGTTCTAGACGAGCTTGGAATCGACCTTACCGATCCGTGGATAAAAAGGCAAAAAGACATTTGGGCTTTCTTTGTGCCAGGAACAGTTGAAGTAGGGGGAGTGACAAGTGTATCTGTTGGCATTGCAATTACCAATTCTTGGGGCATAGTTGTTGACAGAGAGGGTAATGTAGGCGTTGCAAGAACAACTGGGACTGGTATGGCAATACCTGGTGCGAGTGTTGGACTATATCACACAACGACGAACGCGCCTAACATTGATTACTTAAATGGAACATCAGAAGAATTGGGAGGATCTCTTCCTTTATATGGGCCTCTAGGGGCTGGATTAGATGTCATTGAGTTTGAAAATCCATGTTCAAATGAGACATATAATGGAGTATCTGGGTCACTTTCACTTGGCGTTTCTCTTACTCCTGTTGATGTACATACTTACAAAACCGAAACTGAAGTAACCCATTGGTTCAATATATTTGGGTGAAAGGATTGATAAGTTATATGATGCGGACGTCTAATGTAAGATTCCCTAAAGTCCTTCTCGCTTTACTAATTGTATTATTGCTCATAAGTGTCGCAGCGCAATATACAATTGCTCATAACCAAATATATACATCATATAAGGGCTTCGCTGTTGATTCACATGGAAATTTATATTTAGGAGTGAAATCAAGAATTATAGCAGTCGATACAAATGGTCTTGAACGTTATTCCTTTAGCACGGTAACCACTCGTGGATATTCGTTTACGATCAATGAAGAGGACCAGATTTTGCTTCGTTCCGGGGAGTACCTGTATACAATGGACCTGCATGGAAATGTGTTAAAAAAGGACGTTGGTACTGAAAAAGCTAATCGTGTCCTGCCGTATAGCAAATCAACACGCTCTTTTAGGGATTCTAATGGGTGTGTCTATCAAATGAGCAGGAGATTCTTTCGTGAGGAAATATACAAATATGACCACGGGGAAGCGTCCTTAATATATCAAATGCCGTTGTTAAGCTATGTACTAATGCTTGTATCAGAGGGTAGCGCCCTTTGTAACGTCATTCTGGTTCCTACGTTTTTGTGGAAGATTTGGAAGATCAATGGTGAGAAATTCAGATATAAAGAAAGTTAAACGCCACATCACATATGACACCTAAGACCGGCTGCAAAGTGATGCGCCCACAGACATGAATTTCACCGGCATGGAGGGCCTAATCAGCTACAGCACTTATTCCTGGGACGTTACAATAAAAGGGGGCATGAGAATTCAAATGACAGAAGCACAGATATACGAGGCGTATGTCAAATGGCTGCCGAAGTCCGAGCGGGTACAGGCGAAGAGTTTTAGTTCCAGCGCTTTTCCTACAACCAATTTCGATGTGTTTGAAGATGAAGAAACGCTCGTAAACAGGGTTTATTTCCTTGTACCCCATTTAATAGAGGGTCATCTCTCTTGTTTTGTTTTCTATGAGGAAAACACATTTCATAAAGGCAAGGACGGAGAAATAGCATTAATCCGTTCAGAACGTGGGATTGAGGAGTCTAGAGATTAAGGCGGCACTCTGAGCCTATAAAGATTCGCACTATCTGCCCCGCTTTTCCGAAACCGTTCTTCTACAGTAAGAAATCCAGCCTTTGTCAAATCCTTTATTGCCCGGCGCACAGTGCTTTGCGAAAGCCCTGTGTGCCGGGCGATTGTCGGTATAGAGGGAAAACATGAGCCTTCTTTCCCTGCCCGGTCATCAAGATATAAAAACACTGAGATAGCTCGGCTGGGCAGGTCGCTCTTGTAGAGAAATTCAAGTCTGCTCGTCAGCATCACCTTCCTTTGTCCCTCGAATTCTTGCTTTGAGTTCTTCCGGGTCCACCATTTCCATGGGCGTAAACTTCAGCACCTTCCCCGGCTTTTTCCTGTCCTGCTCCAGCTTCTCCGGGTGAAACAGCTCTTGGATCGTCTGCACCAGTGACTTTTTGCTGGCGTATTTCACCGGGCGGCTGCCATTGTCCGGCATCTGGAACGGTTCGCCGAAGGAGATCCCCCACTTGAAAAATGAACTGAACCAGTAAAAACGGACAATAGACAAAACACCCCCTGAAGTAGGATAATAACTACAAGAGGGGGTGTTGCTATGAGCAAACGAAATTACACGCATATCCAAGAGTTACTGTCAGAAATAAGAATGATGTCGGAAGGAGGAAATACGCAGCGGGAAGTAGCAGAACATTTTGGATTTAAAGACGAGATTCTTCGTCGCTGCGTTTCTCAGAATGACATCGGGGGCTCGGAATGACAGACTGGAGGCAAAGCGTGAGGAGATTTCTCATTTGCTTTCCAGGGCTTCCTTGCACCATTTGATTTTCCATTCTATCTTCACAAGGTTCTTTTGCAGGGCTTCAATCTCGTCAAGCACGTGACGGCGATGTTCGGTGAAAATATCGAGCCGTTGCTGCAGGGTGCCGTCGCCCATTTCGACAAGCCCGAAATACCGCCGGATATCCTTTAAGGGCATTCCGGTGCTTTTCAGGCACATTGCCATTTCCATGCGGGCCGCGTCCTGGTCAGTATAATACCGGATCCCGTTTTCGGACCGGGCGGGCGAAAGAAGGCCTTCCTTTTCATAAAACCGCAGGGTGTGGGGCTGCAGGCCGAATTTTTCCGCCATCTGTGAAATGCTGTATTGCATGAACCTTGTCCTCCATGATCATGTGTAATATGAACCGGCTTTATCCGGCAAAAATACCGAAATATTTTTCTTTACCAAGTTTATTATCGGCAAAGTGGTTTGTCAATGAAGGCAAAAAACCGGATTTGTGAATTTTTATACAAATTTATCCGCATAAATTTGCAGATATTCGGGGCTTTGCCACTTGAAAATGAAAGAATATGCTGTATAATAGATTTCGCAGTAAGGAAAATTTCACAAAACAGCCGGGGCTTTCCAACACTGCGGGGCAGTGAAAGAGAGAACGGCGAATCAGGAAAGGATGAAATCGTTTATGAAAAAAATAAGTGTTTTGCTGGCGTGCATTCTGCTGATGGGTATTCTGTTCGCGGGCTGCGGCGGAAACAACAGCGGCTCCGATGTACCTACCGCCGAGAGCGGAAAGCTCCATATGTCCACGAACGCTGCTTTCCCTCCCTATGAGATGGTGAAGGACGACGGCAGTTTTGAAGGAATTGACGTGGAAGTGGCCGACGCCATCGCCAAGAAGCTGGGCCTGGAGCTCGTTGTAGACGACATGGATTTCACCGCCGCCCTTACAGCAGCTCAGAACGGCCAAAGCGACATTGTAATGGCCGGCGTGACGGTCAACGAAGAACGCAAAAAAGTGCTTGACTTTACGGATACTTACGCCAACGGCGTACAGGTGGTCATCGTCAAGGAAGGTTCAGACGTGACTCTTGACAACATGGGTGAAAAGATGATCGGCTGCCAGAAGGGCACCACCGGCTATACGCTGGCTTCCGCTCCCGTGGAGGAGGACGGCTACGGTGAGGACCATGTGATCGGCTACGACAACGGCGCCATGGCTGTGGAGGCCCTGAAGGGCGGCCAGATCGACTGCGTGCTGATCGACAACGAGCCTGCCAAGGCCTATGTGGAAGCCAACGAAGGCCTCACCATTCTGGAAGGCGAATGGCTCAACGAAGAATATGCCATCGGCGTGAAAAAGGGCAACACGGAGCTGCTGGAGGCTGTCAACGGCGCTTTGAAGGAGCTCATTGAGGACGGTACCGTGCAGAAGATCATCGACGGTTATATTAAGGCTGATTAAAAACCGACCAACTAAAAACGGGAACGGCTCTTTGCGGCAGTGACTGCCGCGGGGGCCGCTTTCCCGCTGTAATTCCGGAAAACAGATCGAGGAGGGAAGCTCAGTGGAAAAGTTCTGGGCTGGAGTGGAGAAATTCTGGGCTGAATTTGTTGAAAAATTCAATATGGCCTTTATAACAGGAGACCGGTGGAAGCTGTATCTGCAGGGTATGGGTACTACCCTGGGGCTGACGGTCACCGCGCTGGTGATCGGCGTTGTCCTGGGCGTAGTGGTGGCGGTGGTCCGCTCGGCCCACGATCAGCAGCGGACAGGTCATCGCAGCGCCGCCCTGGCGGTGGTGGATTTCATCTGTAAGATCTACACCACGGTGATCCGGGGCACTCCCATGCTGGTACAGCTGCTCATCTGGGGATTCGTCATTTTCAAAACCAGCCGCAACCGTTTCTTTGTGGGTATGCTGGGTCTGGGGATCAACTCCGGCGCCTACGTGGCGGAGATCGTCCGGGGCGGCCTGATGAGCGTGGACCCGGGGCAGTCTGAAGCCGGGCGTTCCCTGGGCCTTGGGTATGTGGACACCATGCGGTACATTGTGATCCCCCAGGCCTTCAGGAACATACTGCCCGCGCTGGGCAATGAGTTCATCGTCCTATTTAAGGACACCTCTCTGGTATCTTCCATCGGCGCGGCGGAGATCCTTTATTACGCCGAGGCGGTTGGCGCAAAAACTTACGAGTACATGTTTCCCTATATCGGGATCGCGTGTATGTACCTGGTGTTCTGCATTCTCTTTACCTGGCTGCAGGGAAGACTTGAAAGGAGGCTGAGGCAGAGTGATAGACGTTAAAAGCCTTGAAAAATCTTTTGACGGACACGGCGTGCTCAAGGGCATCAACGAGCACATTTACAAGGGAGAAAAGGTGGCGATTATCGGGCCCTCCGGATCGGGAAAATCCACTTTTCTTCGGTGCCTGAACCTTCTGGAGCAGCCTACCGGGGGAACTATCACCTTTGAAGGGGTGGACATCACAGACCCCAAGACGGATATCAACGAGCTCAGAAGCCGCATGGGAATGGTGTTTCAGCAGTTTAACCT
>CAZNZS010000066.1:0-245 GCA_964577585.1 uncultured Acutalibacter sp. | reverse complement strand
CCATCTTTCCGTACAGGAAAATATCATGCTGGCTCCTGTAAAGCTGAAACGCTTGACAAAGGAAAAGGCCGCCAAGAAAGCTCTGGAGCTTTTGGAGCGTGTGGGGCTGCCCGATAAGGCATCGGCTTATCCCAAACAGCTTTCCGGCGGACAGCAGCAGCGCATTGCCATTGCAAGGGCGCTGGCCATGAATCCGGATGTGATGCTCTTTGACGAGCCCACCTCCGCGCTGGACCCTGAAATGG
>CAZNZS010000065.1:0-12411 GCA_964577585.1 uncultured Acutalibacter sp. | reverse complement strand
CCTTAGGGCCCTTTTCGGTTTCTCTGACGTCGACTACATAGATCTTTATGTAGTCACCCTCCCGAACATTTTCTCCGCCGATCTGCTCGTTTTTGGGCAAAACGGCCTCCGCCTTTCCAATGCGCAGGGAAATAGCCCCCGTCTTGGGGTCGATCCTCTCCACCAAGCCACTGACCAGCTCCTGGTGCTTGCTCTGGAATTCCTGCATCATCTGACCGCGCTCGCTGTCACGGATGCCCTGCCGGATAATGTTTCTGGCGGTCTGGGCCGCCACCCGTCCGAACTGCTTGGTGTCCAGGGGAATGCGGACAAAGCCGCCGACCTCCGCCGCGGGATTCTCTTCCCTGGCCTTTTCCAGAAGCACCTCGCGGTTGGGGTTTTCCACTTCCTCCACAATGGTCTTCTTGAGATAAGCCGTAAATTTCCCCGCCGCGGGGTCCGTTTCGATCTCCACGTCTTCATTGCCGTAGCTGTTCTTGCAGGCAGTAGAGATCGCCTTCTTGATCTTATCCCACATGAATTCCGCCGGGATCCCCTTTTCCTTTTCCAGCAGATTCAAAGCGAGGAACAGTTCCTCGTTTCCCTGTTTTTCCGGTTCCTTCTTCTTAGCCATTTTTTCCTGATCACTCCTTCAAAATGATTCGTGCTGTCAAAACAAGCTCTCACAAAGGTCTTTCAAAAATCGTCGTCCATCACGGTAACGGAAGAACAATCCTTTTTTTCCAGCTCCACAGCCGGCCCTTCCTCCGGCTGTATCTCAAACCGGCCTCCCGGTCCCGCCTTGGAAAGGGTGCCGGTAAGCTCCCGCCTTTTATCCTCCAGAGGGCGGATGAGCTTTACCTTGACCGGTTCGCCCAGATAGGCTTCAAAATGCTCCGGCCTGGTAAGCTTTCTGTTCAGTCCCGGGGAAGAGACCTCCAGGATATATTCCTGGGAAATGGGGTCCTCCTCATCCAGCACCGGGTCTATGGCATGGGTCATGTCCACGCAGTCATCGATGGACACGCCGCCTTCCTTGTCGATCAGGATGCGCAGGTACCATTCCGCGCCCTCCTTCAGAAACTGCACGTCCCACAGGTATAATCCCAGCTCCTGAGCCAACGGCTCCGCCAGAGCCCGTACCCTGTCGGCGGTATTCACGGGTTTCTTTTCCGGGGCCACGCCGATCCCTCCTCCTTTCTTACATACCGATAAGCAAACAAAAGAGCGGGTCGCCCCACTCTTTCATCGTCTTACTATTACCATGGCTGATTATAGCACCGCTTTTCAGGAAAATCAAGGCCTTTTGCGGATTTCTTCCCCGTCTTTTGCGGCTTTGCAGCCACCGGTCAAATCAATGCGCATGGATCGCCGGCTGAATTTTTCGTCCGGCAGGGTAAAACCGCCGGGATCCTGACGGATTTTAGGGTTTTCGCCCAGTCCGGGCGGGAAACGGATCGGCAAAGCGTGCTTAGAAATCTTAGGAAGCTCTGATCAAATCAAACAGGTCAGATCGGCGAGAAGATATTACGTATGTCAAAGGCCCAAAATCGCAGGAATACTTGGTGTATTTCAAGATTTTGGGGCAAAGACAGACGGAATATCTACCGCCGAGGTGCGCCTGGACGATTTATTCAGAGGTTCCCTTACTCCAGCTGCCTGGAAAGGAACATGGCAGCCGCTTTCGCACTTTCCACCGCCTCGCTGCTGACCTTGGCCGGAGAACGCTCGCCCTTCAGCAGCGCCACAGCCCCCATGGCGTCTCCCACCGAAACCACGGGAAATACCGCCAGAGCGGCGCAGGGAACGTCCCTGCACACCAGCACGGTGTTTTCCCCCGCCGCCACGAAATTTCTGCGCCCCTGGATCAGCTCGTCCAGCTGGGGCGCGATACTCTTATGAAGGATCTCCTTTTTTGCCGGCCCCGCGATGGCGATGATCTGCTCGGTATCGCAGACGGCGGCGGCAAAGCCCGTAAGGCTGACAAGGCTTTCTGCGTAAGCCGCGGCCAGCTGGGACATTTCTCCCACCGGCGAGTATTTTTTCAGGATCACGCCTCCTGAAACGTCGGTAAAGATCTCCATGGGCATGCCTTCCCGTATTTTCAGTGTGCGGCGGATCTCCTTGGGGATGACAACTCTCCCCAAATCGTCTATCCGCCGCACGATTCCAGTTGCTTTCATAAACCTTTCCTCCTGTGATCCTTTGGAAAATTCTTTTGACATAAACCTATTATTTACCGGGAATTTTCCTTTATCCTTTTTTAGTCAATCCTGCCATACAAAAACAAAGACATCCTGAAGCGGCTTGTTTGTATAGATTAACCGCTCTTCGGATGTTTTGCGTTTCCGTTTGAAAAATAAACGCTCCCCTGCCAAATTGTGGGAGGAGTAAATTATTCATTGACATTTTCACTTACTGTGATATACTGTAATTGAACCACTGAAAGGGCGAATGCCCCGTAGGTGGTGTTTTCTATTTCGGATAAATTACAAGCCCATAGTTATTGCCGCCATTGGCTTTCAAATTCAGAATCCCACCCTTTTTCAAGGTTGCCATTACTCTTCCAATGAAATCCTTATCCACAACTCTTCCTACACGATTGGGAAGAGTTCTTTTCTTCTCATGGGTTTTGTAGTAAAGGTGGACCATATAGGAAACAAAATCGCACATTTGGATAAAGTATGATTCCGCAGAATCCTTTTCCAGAATATCCTCAATTAAGCTGTGAATTGGCTGATTGGTATACTCAAAAGAAAATTTTGATTGAATAGGATTATATGCGCGAATTGCACGTGCTGTGCGCCGCATAGGGGGCAGTCTTCCCTGATCGGTAATTATCAGATAATTCCATTGACCATTGCTGTCATTTTCGATGCGCTGAATATTATATTTCAGCGCATTTTCAAGCACTTTATAGTTCTGATCTCGAAACCGAGTTTTATCAATAATCACATTGACGATCTTAGCGTCAATGTCAGATATGCATTTTGTTAAAATCTTTATTATTTCCCGCTTCTGTTCCGGAGACCACTCATATTTCCTGTATGGATCCTTATCAGACAACAAATATTTTGTATGCAATTCCTCGGAACTATGAAATCCAAACTGTTCTTTCAACGATTTTCGGCATTCACGGATTTTGTCAAAGTTCCTTTGCCATTTTTCAGCACTCATATATAGACTGGTAAGAACAAAGAACTCACTGGAAGAGGTAGTAACACCGTCATCACCGGTTTCATCAAAATATGCAATATATGTATCCATTTCCTGTTCCCTTTCCCCGTCCTTTGCAATACCCTTGCCCTTTTTGTTAAAGCCTGACACCCAAAATCTGATATCTAAACGATCGGCGGCCCTTCCAAGCCGCCGATCGTTCCTTATTTATGCCGCTTTTCCGGCTTCTTTTACGGTCTCGGTGTAAAGGTACGCGTCCTGAAGCTGCTCTCCGGGCATTTTCAGTGGCAGCTGTCCGAGAGTTCCCTGGTTTACATACAGGTGCACGCTGCTGAGGGTTTCAACGGAGCCCTTTTCCTGCCCGGCGATGCGCTGCACCACCAGATCGGCAAGCTTGTTGCCCATTTCCCAATGGTCGATGCTGACCGCCGCCAGCGCGCCCGCCTGTACCATGGATTCCGTTCCCGCATACCAGGGCTTTCCCGCCTTGATGGCTTCCGCGGCGATCGCTCCGGTCACAGCGTCCAGGCTGCCGCCCAGGGTGTAGACCGCGCCTGCCTTTTTGCACAGCTCGGCCATTGCCTCCGCGCCCTTTGCCTGCTCCGATACGGGGCTTTCCTCCAGAGTGATGTTCTTTTCTGTGCAGAAAGCCTTTGCCTCTTCCAGCGCCATAAGGGATTCGGGATCCTCCGGGTCATAAAGGAAGCCGAGAACGGTCAGCTTTTCGTCAGCTGCCAGAGCAACCTCCAAAGTGGCGCGGACCTCCGGCTTGCCGATCACGCCGGCAGCGTTCCCGCCGGCCTCTATCTCCTTGCCGGAAGCAAACAGCACGGGGATCCCGCTGTCCTTTGCCTGTTCCAGGGCGATCTCCGCCGCGGAAGAGGAAATGCCCACGATGATGTCCGCCTCGTCCTTCACAAAGCTTTTGCAGATTTCCCCGGCCTTGTCCTTATCGCCGCCGGAATTCCGATAGTCTATGCTCAAAAGATCTTCGCCGCAGTTCCACTCCTCCAGGCGGCTCATAAATGCCTCCCGAACAGTGTCCTGCACAGGGCCTTCCCCATACTGAATCAGTCCTATCCTGCAGGGCTTCTTTTCCGGTATTTCCTGCTCGGAAGAAAGTCCGGAAGAAACCGGAGCGGAATTTTCCGCTTTCGGGGAGCAGCCCCCCAAGGCGCAGAGCAGCACCAACAGCAGCAGTACCGCGATACGCCCCTTTCTGTCAGGTTTCATAGCCATTCTCCTCTCTGCCGGAAACAACGGTTTTCAAAAAGTTTCTTTATTGATAGGCTTCCGGGATCTGGGGCAGGATCTTGTCCACGTCGCCCTTTCTCACCAGGCCGTTATACCTGCCGTTGAGCAGCGCGGCGTACCGGTCTTCCCCGGCCGCGCGGAACTCCACCGTATCTCCGCCTCCGTCAAACCGATGGTACTCGATTTTCAAAACGGACTCGTCTTCATAGTCTGAAAGGTCGGAAGAAAGCACCGTCACGCTGATCAGCTTCTGATACAGGCTGCGGTAGGTTTCATACTCGATGTCCTTCCCGTCCCCGTTTTTCACCGAAAGGTCGTATTGGGTGGCCGTCTCGGTGGACTTTTCCTCATTGACGGTACGCGTAATGTCAAAGCTGTACTTGTCCTTTCCGGATACGGTGAGCGTCAGGCGGTCCACATCCTGCACATTGTTGAGCCAGATATAGCTCATCCTGAGCTTCATCAGAGTCGTTGCGGCCCAGGGAATGGCGTCGCTGCCCACCGTGTAGATCACGTCCTGATCATCCAAAAGAACGTAATAGCCGCTGCCGTCTTCCTTGGCGGCAGCCTGCAGCTTATGCTTCTGGCTGTTCAGGTCAAATTCCACGATGGCCTCCGGCTCGTCCAGCCCGAATTCCTCCAGCAGCTCGGGGGTAAGCTTTGCGCCCACCACGCTGTCTGCCGTCAGGGTCTTCATGGCCGTTATCATTCCCGTCAGCTCGTCTCCGCCGGATTCCGCCGTGACAGGCGCGGTGATCACATAACCGCTGAGCCTGTCGGCGCCGTATTCCACCTGGATCTCCTGGGGGAAATTGGTGCCGGAAAGCTTCATGCTGTAAAGCAGGTCGGTATCCGTCTGGGTGGTAGTGTTCCCCTCATCGTCGGTAACTTCCGTAGTCCGGTCGAGGATGGTGTACATTTCCTTATTGAAATAGACGAATTTAGTGGCGTAAAGGTTGGCGGAAATATTTGGCACGATATACACCGTACCGTCCTTCAGCAGATACCGCCCGTTCGTTTCGGCCGCGGTATCGCCCAGCACCAGCTTTTCCTCGGAGCCGTCCTTGAACTTCAGCGTCACAGAGGCGGCGGAATCTCCTTCCAGGCCGAAGGCGTCCAGGTCGCTCTGGCTCCCCAGATTTTTCTCGGCCTCCAGAGACAGCAGTGAGGTCACGCTGTGCTGAAGCTGGGCGCTTAAAAGGTCAAATTCCTCGTATCCCTCCAGAGTATACCCGTCGCCTTTTGGAAGGATCACATAAGAGTCTTCCCCGTTTTCCACAGCAAGAGAGGAAAACTCGGAGGCTTCCTTCTTCAAAACAGTCTCTGTCACCGTGGAGGAAACAGCGGAGGATTCCCCGGAGCCGTCGGCATCCTTCTCAGACGGAAGCAGGAACAGAGCCAGAGCGGCTCCGCCCAACACCGCCAAAACGGCCACAAGGATCAGGATATTTCTTACGGTTTTTTTCATAGGATCACAGGTGCCTCCTCTTCAGGAAGATCACCAGACCCACCACCAGGATCAGCAGCGGGATCCCAACGGTAAACACGCCGAGACCCAGCATGACGACGGTGCTCTGAGAGGCCGCCACGTCTCTGGTGCTTGTCTGCACGCTTTCGGTATAAACGGAAACCGAGCTGCCGTCGGTGCCCGCGGCGTATTTCATCACATCGGTGATATACTGCCGGTCTCCGAAGGCGGAAGCCTGGATATAACTGTCGGTAAAGATATGGGAGGATCCGAACACGATGACAGAGCGGGGATAATTCGAACCGTCCACGGAAACATATTTCAGGGAAAGGGTGGCCACGGTCTGCTGAGCAGTCTGGGGCTCCTCACTCTGCTCTGTCTCCTTTGTCAGAACATAGGCGCCGTCGGAGGTGGTCCAAAGAGCCTTGGCGCTGACGTCGCCGTTGCCTTCAAACACCAGCCTGAGAGGGCGGCTCATAGCGGTGACAAGGTTGTTGTACTCGCCCTTCATCACTTCGTTTTCCGCATCCACAAGGATCACGCTTGCATTGGTGCCGGCTATACGGGAGGTGTCCGTTTCCGCCACTACGCCTTCCTCCACGGCAACGCCCCATTCCTCCAGGAATGCCTGAAGTCTGGGAAGCTCGCCCTGGCTCGTGTAGCAGGTGACGAGCAGGCTGCGCCGCTGGGCCGCATCCTCATCGTCCAGATACGCGCGGATCTTGTCAAGCTCCTCGGTGGTATAATCGGTGTTGGGCGTGGGGATCATCAGGATCTGAGTGTCCTCAGGGATCTCATCGGTAAGGATGTTGAATTCCTGCACCGTAAAATTCTGGTCCTCCATCAGGGAACGGAAGCTGCCGGTGGCTTCTTCGTTGAGCAGCTCCTCGTGTCCGGTGGCAATGGCGATCACCGGCACATCCTCCATGTTCACAAGCTCGATGGCCGCAGCCAGAGCGCTGTCAACCGTGGAAACATATTCCGTGGCCCCGGTGGTGCTGTTCTGCTTTCTGGAGAACATATCGTTTACATCCACCACTCTGTAGCGCTTCTCGGTCTTTACCAGCACATCGCCGGTCATCAGGTTTTCCGAGCTGTATTCGCTGATAAAGGTGGGGTTTGTGTCGGGGTCGATAAACTCCACGGAGATCTTGGAATTGGCCTCCTGGAGCTTTTCGGCCAGATTGGCGACCTGGCTGAACTTCAGGTTCGATACGCCGTATCTTGAGCCGATGGTATCCTTCCGGTACCCATCCTCGGCGCCGATCAGATAGAGCGTTGTGTCGGTGTTTACCTCTCCGGCCACTCTTTCGGCCTGGTCGGAAAGGGTGTTCATCTTATTGGCGGTCAGGTCAAGATTCAGCGAGGGGAAGCGGTCCGTCAGCAGCCCCACAAAAATGTTGATCACCACGATCACCGCGATAAACACCAGAGACATGACCGTTGCCATTCCGCCGCGCTTGAACTTGTTGCTTCTCAGCGCCTTGCGGATGGATCTTTTCTTTTGGGGCTTCTCCGGCTCCGCGGCAGGAGCCTCTTCTTTTTCTCCAGAGTCTTCCACGGCGGCAGCTTCCTGCTTTACCTCTTCAGTTTCTTCTTCGGCAGCCGCCTCCATGGCCTCCCCGGCCGCGGCGGTCTGCTCCTCCAGCTCAGGCTGGTTCTGCTCTTTGCGATTGCTTTCCATGGTTTTCACCTTCTCCCTTTCTTAGCTCCAGCGGCGGCTTTCCATTCTGCGGGCGGTAAGGAACACAAACACCGCTATCACGCTCAGGAAAAATACCGTGCTGGACAAACTGAATATGCCCTGCGTAAAGGTGCTGTACCGGCTGGTAAAGGAGATCCATCCGATCAGGGAGCTTACCAGCGAATTGGAAACGGCAGAGGCAATGTTGTCAATATACATCAGGAACACAGACACCGCGAAGGTGCCGATGGCAGCAATGATCTGGCTTACGGTCAGGCTGGAAATGAACACGCCGATGGAGATCATCGCCCCGCCGTAAAGCAGGGTCCCCAGATAATTGCCGATCACCTCGCCCCAGGAGGGGGAAGCAAAGAAGGTCATGGCAATGGGGGGAAGAAGCCCCAGCGTGGTGGCCACAAAATAGACGAAGAAGCAGGCAAGGAACTTGCCCAGAACGATCCCGGTCACGCCTACGGGGGCGGTAAGCAGCGCCTGATCGGTCTTGTTCTTCTGATCGTCGCTCATGCTCTTCATGGTGATAACGGGAATAACGATCATGCAGTAGGAGAACATGGTCCCGTATACGCTGCTGATATAGCTGGAGGAACCCAGGGCCATCACCTGATAATAGAAAAAGCCGTACAGCGCAGCCAGTGCCGCGATACAGACATACCCCACAGGGGAACTGAAATAGGAGCGAAGCTCCCTTTTAAAGATCGCCTTCATTACTCATCCGCTCCTTTCAGGTCAAGATCGGGCTCCACGGCAGAGATCGCTTTGGAAACGTCTGTGCTGTCGCCGCTGGTAAGCTGCAGGAACAGGTCCTCCAGGGTAAGGTCGGAGTTCTTCAGGGACAGCATCGGCCAGCCCTTTCTGGAAAGCAGGGCGAAAAGGTCCCTGCGCAGGTCGGCGTCGGGCTCGCATTCCACGCTGATCTCAAACACGCCCGGCTCCTTTTCTCCGAGAGAGGTAACCTCGATCACTCTGGGCAGGGTCTGGACAGCATGGAGCATTTCCCGCTCCGGGCCCTCTGCCCGGAAGATGAGCCTGTGGTCCTCGGAAAGGTCGTGGGCCAGCGTATCGGCCGCGCCGTCCGCCACAAGCCTGCCGTTATTGATCACGATGATCCTCTCGCACACGGCCTGGACCTCAGACAAAATATGAGAGCTCAGAATGACCGTGTGGTTCTTTCCCAGGCTCTTGATCAGGGTGCGGATCTCAATGATCTGCTTGGGATCAAGGCCTACGGTAGGCTCGTCCAGGATCAGTACAGGGGGATTGCCGATCAGGGCCTGGGCAATGCCCACTCTCTGCCGGTAGCCCTTTGAAAGGTTGCCGATCAGGCGCTTATATACGTTTTCGATCTTCACGAGCCTGCAGATCTCGGAAATATGCTTCTGCCGGGGCAGCTTTGCCTTCTTGAGCTCGTACATGAAATTCAGGTACTCTTCCACCGTCATATCCATATAAAGGGGCGGCAGCTCGGGCAGATACCCGATCTGCTTCTTTACCTCTGCCGGTTCGTCAAGGATATTCTTCCCGGAAACCGTGACCTCGCCTTCGCTGGCGGAAAGATACCCGGTGATAATGTTCATCGCCGTGGATTTGCCCGCGCCGTTAGGCCCCAGGAAACCTACGATGGTCCCCTCCTCAACCTTAAAACTCACATGATCCAGCGCCAATTTGCTGCCATAGCGCTTCGTGAGGTTTTTGACCTCTACCATTTGCGTGATTCCTCCTGTCTCTCTGTATGTTCAGAAAAGCTGAACGTTCGCCGAAACACGGCTTTTTGAAATCTCCCTGCCGGTAATGCGGCGGCCTTCGATGCCGGGCAGTCCTTCCGCGTTGGAAATCTCCTGAGAAATTTTTGCCGTGCCTTTAATCATATCGCAAAGCCGGGATATTTGCAATACTTTTCCCTGAAAAGCCCTAAAAAGCGGCGAACGTTCCCGTTATTTTTCAGCATACCCCCGAATTGTGAAATCTGCGTGAAGACAGAGTGACGGTTTTCTTGGGGAGTATCCAATTCGAGGATTTTTCTATGCTTTCCCCCCGTCCATGGGCGGGGGGAAAGCATAGATCATTATCTCCGCAATTTGGACACTCCCGTTTTCTTGCTTGACGGAGGCTTTTCTTCCGTTTACAATAGAGAAAGCTGAAAATACGAAAGTGAAAACAAAGGGGGAATTTCCTTGGCGGAAATACAGCCCATGAAGGCGCTGCGCTACGATCTGGAAAAAGCGGGGAGCATCGAAGCTCTGGTCTGCCCGCCCTACGACATTATCAGCGAAGAGGAACGGCAGGGCTTTCTTTCCCGGAATCCCCGCAATATCGTGCAGCTGGAGCTTCCCAAGGGGGAAAACGCCTATGCCTGCGCCGGGGAAACGCTGCGTCAGTGGATCGCTGAGGGCATTTTGAAAACCGATATGGATCCCGGCGTCTACATTTACGAGGAAGAATTTCTGGATAAGGTGGATCACGGCGCCTCCAAAAGGCTCAGAGGCATGGTGTGCCGCGTGCGGCTGGAGGAATTTTCCGCCGGTGTGGTGCTTCCCCATGAAGAGACCCTTTCCGGCGCCAAGGAAGACAGGTTCC
Source organism: uncultured Acutalibacter sp. (assembly GCA_964577585.1). Taxonomy (GTDB): domain Bacteria; phylum Bacillota; class Clostridia; order Oscillospirales; family Acutalibacteraceae; genus Acutalibacter. The sequence goes on along the minus strand of CAZNZS010000065.1, from coordinate 2,254 downwards.
GGCTCATGTCTGCCACGGGCTGCAATTTCAGCCAGATCTATTCCCTTTACCGGGATGAAAAGCATGTGACCCGCCAACGGCTGGACCGCCTTGCAGCCTCCTGCGCCCCCCGCTATGAATTTTCAGACGGCCTCGTTACCCACCGCCTCTGGGTCGTGAACGACCCCGTTTCCATCGAAGCTCTTCGGGAGGATTTCGCCCCCAGAAAGCTCTATATCGCCGACGGCCACCACAGATATGAAACCGCCCTGCGCTATAGAAACAGCCTGCGGGAGCAGGGGATCCTCTGTCCCGCCGCCGATTCGGTCATGATGATGCTGGTGGACATGGAAGATCCCGGGCTTGTGGTATTTCCCACCCACCGGCTGATCCGCGGGCTGTCCGGCTTCTCCTCCGCCACCCTTCGAAGGGAATGCGGAGAGTGGTTTGAAATTTCCCCGAGACAGGGAAGGGAAGACACGGAGAAAGCCCTTGATGGATCCTATGCCGCAGGCCGTCACGCCTTCGGCTTCTTCGACGGCGTCTCCTGGAGCACCCTGCTTTTGAAGGATGAGTCCGTCATGGACCGGCTGCTTCCGGAGAAAAGCCCCGCTTACCGCCATCTGGACGTCAGCATTCTCCACACGCTGATTTTGGAACAGCTTTTGGGCATTGATAAAGAAAACATGGCGGCTCAGAAAAACCTTACCTATACCCGTTCCGCTCAGGAAGCGGAGCGTTCCGTGGAAACGGGGGAAAGCCAGTGCTGCTTCCTGCTGAACCCCACCAGAGTGGAGGAGATCAAAGAGGTGGCCGCCGCGGGGGAGAAAATGCCCCAGAAATCCACCTATTTTTATCCGAAACTCATCACGGGGCTCGTCATGAATCAGCTGTCGGAATAAAACTCCGTTTGAAAAAGATTCCTTTCAGAAAGGTGGTAACTGTCATGAAACTGACCGAGATCACAAAGGGCGAAAAGGAGATCTACAAGGGTAAGATCATCCGCGTCCATGTAGACGATGTAGAACTGGAAAACGGGAGAATGACAAAGCGCGAGGTGGTGGATCACCCGGGCGGCGTTTCCGTCGCCGTTCTCACGGAACAAAACGAGTTGATTTTTGTGCAGCAGTTCCGCTATCCTTATAAAGAGGTCCTTTTGGAGCTTCCCGCCGGGAAGCTGGAGCCCGGTGAAGACCCCTTTGAGGCCATGAAACGGGAACAGCTGGAGGAAACCGGCACAACAGGAAAAGAATACGCCTTTCTCGGCAATCTGTATCCCACGCCCGGATATTCGGGGGAGATCATCAGGCTTTGGGCCTGCCGCCTCCAGGAGGACAGAGGAAAGCTGTCTCTCGACGAGGGGGAATTTCTCACCAACCGGAGAATCCCTCTGGAACAGGCCGTGGAAATGGTCTGCCGCAACGAGATCCCCGATTCCAAGACCCAGGTGGGCATTTTGAAGACCGCCCTTCTGGTGGAAAAGGGACTGCTTTGATATCTTCTATTCCATATGGAAAGGACAATCTATGAAACTGTATCAGAAGCTTTTGTACGCCGGCCTTTGCCTCTGTCTGCTGTGCGGTCTGTGCGCCTGTGAGCAGGAAAAAGAGGAAAGCTCTTCCCGGCCGGAAAGCAGCCAAATAAGCAGTATTGCCGTGTCCTCCGAGGCGGAGCCCGAAAGCTCCCGCTTCGTGCCCGCGGAGGATCTGATCCCCGATCCCCCGGAGGAGGGGGACCCCTTTGAGGACGAGTTTTCCCAAAATCCCATCGACAAAAAGTATGACAGCGATTATTCCCTTGCCTCTTCCTTTTCCATGATGCGGCAGGCCTGCAACGAGGCCGCCAGAAACTGGAGAGGCATGGTGGACACCGCCTTCCGGACCGTGCTCCAAAGCACTCCCGCGGAGGAAAAGGACGCCCTGCAGGCGGAACAGGACCGGTGGGAAGAAGAGCTTGACGGCAGAATAGAAGCCATCCGGAAAGAAGCAGGCGACGGCAATGAGGGTGAGCTTACCGCCGCCCGGGCGGTCGTGCTGCTCTACCGGGACCGTGCCAGGGAGCTGTGCAAAATTGAATTTGACCGTTCCGGTAAGCTCCCCGACTTCCCCGATCTGGATTCGGCGGCTTCAGCGGTAGGCTAATAGTTGTTAGCTGTTAGCCGTTAGTTGTTAGAAAAGAGCGAGGGCCCCTGTCTGTCATTCTAAGCCTTTCTTCCTGTCATTCTGAGCCGAAGGCGAAGAATCTCGCTCTTTAGATGCTAGATACTAGATTCTGG
>CAZNZS010000064.1:0-13054 GCA_964577585.1 uncultured Acutalibacter sp. | reverse complement strand
CCATCCAGGCCTGCGTCGGCGGGAAGATCATCGCCCGGGAGACCGTGAAGGCCATGCGCAAGGATGTGCTGGCAAAATGCTACGGCGGCGACATCACCCGAAAGAAGAAGCTGCTGGAAAAGCAGAAGGAAGGCAAAAAGCGCATGCGCCAGCTCGGCACCGTGGAGGTCCCCCAGGAGGCGTTTATGGCCGTCCTCAAGCTGGACGAATAACTCCCCTCGCCTCCCCTGAATCCCCCCTTGACCTCCCCTGAAAGGGGAGGGGGACCATGCGTAGCATGGTGAAGGGGCTGCCCTCTCAGTCATCCTGCCTCCCCCACTGTCATCCTGAGTCCTTTCCTGTCATCCTGAGGGCAACGCCCGAAGGATCTCTCCCTTGACCTTTGCCCTTGCCCTTTTCACCTCCCCTGAAAGCGGGAGGGGGACCATGCGTAGCATGGTGGAGGGGTTGCCCTCTCAGTCATCCTGCCTCCCCCACTGTCATCCTGTCCCCCCACTGTCATCCTGAACCGCCGCAGGCGGTGAAGGATCCCGCCCTTATCCTTTTTCTCGCCCTTTTTCCCTTTCCCTTTGCTCTTTCCAGCATCCAGTAGGTGGTGTATCCCTTGCCCGGAATTTACATTCATGTCCCATTTTGTAACAAAAAGTGTCCATATTGTGACTTTTATTCGCTTTCCGGCAAAAACGAGTGGATGGATGCCTATACCGAAGCCTTGAAAAAGACCCTTTCCACCCACGCTGAAGCACACGGAAAAGAGCGTGTAGAAACCGTCTACTTCGGCGGCGGAACCCCGAATTTACTGGGTTCGAAGCGCCTTGCGGCGCTCCTGGGCCAGGTCAAATCTTGCTTTGACCTGGCCCCCGCCGCCGAGGTTACCCTGGAGGCCAATCCCACCAACCTGCCCCCTGATTTTTTCCGCGCAGTGTATGCCGCGGGCTTCAACAGGCTTTCCATGGGGATGCAGTCCGCACACCCGGATGAGCTGTGCCTTTTAGGCAGGCGCCACACCCCGGAAGACGTAAAACGCGCTGTGCAGGCGGCACGGGATGCCGACTTTTCCAACATTTCCCTGGACCTGATGCTGGGCTTGCCGGGAGGAAGCAGGAAAAAGCTGCTGGGTTCCATCGAATTTGCCGCGGCTTTGGGGCCGGAGCATATTTCCTCCTACATTCTGAAAATCGAACCGGGCACGCCCTTTTCCTATCGGGAGCTTGCGCTTCCGGACGACGATGAGACAGCCGGGCAGTATCTTTTTATGGTAGAGGAGCTGTCAAAGCGCGGCTACGGGCAGTATGAGATCAGCAATTTTGCCCGCCCCGGCCGGGAAAGCAGGCACAATCTGGTGTATTGGCACGGGGAAGAGTATCTGGGCTTCGGCCCGGGGGCGCATTCCTTTTACGGCGGCAAGCGGTTTTTCTATCCCCGGGATCTGGATGCGTTCCTGCGAGGAGAGCCTCCTTGTCCGGATGGAGAAGGCGGAGATTTTTCGGAATACGCCATGCTAAACCTCCGGCTTTCCGAAGGGCTTTCCCGGGAAAAATGTACAGCCAGATTTGGAGAAGAGGGAAGCAGAGGCTTTGAGAAGCTTTTCCAAAACGCGAAAAAATGTCCGCCCTATTTGCTGCGGGCGGACAGATACAATATTTCTTTTACGGTGGAGGGCTTTCTGGTTTCCAATGCGCTGCTTCTGCGGCTTTTGGAAGGTGTTTAAGAGAATTTCCCGTGTCTCCCGTTTCCGGAGAAAACGATCCGTTTCGAAAACAAAGGACTTTCAGCCTGTGGCTGAAAGTCCTTTTTCCGTTTCGGCGGGAAGCAGCTTTTTCCCCCGGACCTCAAAGGGATGCAGGGTAAAGCTGAAGTTTATAGAAAACTTAAAAGTCAGGCCGTTTTCGCAGAAAAGAAAGTCACAGGTCACGACATAGGGCGTTTCCACCCAGTAAATTTTCAGCGTGAGCCTGTCTTCGGCTGCGTGGAGAAGCTTGGAGGCGTATGCCTGCTCATGCTCCTGCAGGTCCTTGATAAACCGGCTTCTTCCGCGAAAAAAGTCCCGGCAGGCAAGGCCTATCCGCCGTTCTTCTCCGTTTGTGTGAGTAAAGCGCAGTTCGTTTTCGGCAAGCTGTACCCGTAAGATGCCGAGCGGGTTTGGTTCCACTTCATATGTGCCGCGGGGAAAAACCGCCGGAACAAAATTTTCTTTAGGAGAAGATACACTGAGGGTTTCAGGCTGAAAATCGTCAAAAATGAAGTGCTTATAAATTTCGGCAAGAAGGCTTTCTGTCTTTGAGCCCCGGGAAAAGGCGATAAACGCCAGACCTTTGGAACGATACAGCAGGATAAGCTGGCCGAACGCGCCGTCGAGATAGCAGGAGCCGTCCGCCGCGATGTGGAATTGATAGCCGTATTGATCCCCCGCAAAGCCAGGGCTTTCACCGCGCTGTTTGCAGATTTGCGGGGAAAGAGCTTCTTTCAGATATTCTTTTGGGATAAGCTGCTTCCCCTCATAGCTTCCCCAGTTTAAAAGCAGCCGCGCAAACTCGGCGGCGGCCTTTGGCGTCAGACTGAGTCCCATGCCGCCGGCTGTCAGACCCTCCGGGGAACGCTCCCACTGGGCGTCGGTGATCCCCATGGGATAAAACAGATTTTCGTTGAGAAAAGCTTCCAAAGACTGGCCCGAGACCGCCGTAATAAGCGCGGAAAGCATATGGGAGGAATGGGTGCTGTACAAATAGTGCGTTCCGGGTTCTTTGGGGAACTCCTGTGCCAGAAAGGCCTTTATCCAGTCGTCCTGCACCACCAGCTCGGGATAGGTGTTGCGGTCGATGCCAGCCGACATGGTCAGCAGGTGCCGTACTCTGATGGAAAACAGGTTTGAGTGGGGCCGCTCCGGCAGCCGGTCTCCGAAAAACAGATAGATCGGGTCCTCTAAGGAAAAAAGCCCCTTTCCAACAGCGATTCCCACAGCCAGGGAAACCACCGACTTTGTCATGGAGAAAAAGAGCCTGGGACTTTCCATATCGTAAGGGGACCTGCAGTATTCGCAGACCGTCCGGCGGCTGTCGGTTATCATAAAATGCGTCAGCTGGACTGCTTCCTGCTGGGAGCAGCTTATGAGAAAGTCGGATAGCTTCATCGTGGGCTCCTTTCTTCGCGGGACTATCGGAAAAGCTCAGGGTGCAGGCGGCTGTAATGAAAAAGATATTGCTGGGCTATGCCTGCATCCTTTCCGAATTCCTGCGGCTCGTGCCCCGGCAGAAGCTTCTCCATGGCCCGTTTCATCCAAACGTCCATGGGAAAGCACTCGGTTTTATGAAAGCCGTAGAGAAGGGCGCATTCCGCCACCTTGGGGCCCACGCCTGAAATTTTCTGAAGCTCGCTTCTTCCGAATTCCACGGGAGAGCGGGCTATTTCTTTGAGATTCACCTGGCCGGAAACGATCTTTCTCGCCCCGTCCAGCAGGTATTTTGCGCGGAATCCCGCCCGAAGCGGAGCAAGGTCTTCCACGGAAAGAGGGGCAAGGGCATGGGGAGAGGGAAAGGAAAACAGTTCGCTGCCGGGGATTGGTGCGCCGAAGCTCTCGCACAGACGCTGAATGATCCCCTTGATCCGGGGAATGTGGTTATTCTGGGAAATGATGAAGGAGCACAGGGCTTCCCAGGGATCCTGCCGCAGAATGCGGATCCCGGGGGCAAATTCCACGGCCTGCCGGAGCACGGGAGAAAGGGTGCACAGCCTTGCCCGCTTTTTGTCATAATCCGATCCCATGTCAAAATACTCCCGCCAAAAGCTGTCGTATTCTTCCGGTGTGCAGGAAAGCCGTAGGAATTCCCCTTCCTTTTTGATCCGCAGGAAGCGGGAACCGGCGGCGCCTTCCCAAATGACCGAGCCGTCTTCCTCCACGGTCTCCTGCCAGCGGAAGGCCTGACCGCAGTCCAGAGTCTGGGCAAGGTCAAATATGGCGGGGATAAACACCTCGCCCGTCATCTGTTTTTCTCGTCCGCTTTTCGTTCCGCGCTCGGTTCTCTTGAAACAAGCCATTTTATGGCTCTCTCTATCGCGTCTTTTGAATTTCCCCAATCGCCGCCTGCGTTGCGGTAGTCAAACATGCGGCAGAAATGGGTGACGTCCTCCGAAAGGCTTGTCAGATAAGCCTTCGCGAGCCGGGTGGTCTCCCCCTCAAAAACAGCAAACTCCTTTTTGGGAAGCTTTTGGGCCGCCTCCAGCACCATGCCGTAGTGGGGCAGGCAGATATAGGGCTGCTCGCTGTAAAGCTGCCGGAAATCGGGGTCCGCCTGCCAAAGCTTCAGTGTGTTCCGCACCAGGTTGCCGGTGTTGGTATGGATGTTTTCACAGATAAAGCAATGCTCCTGCCTGGAATGTACCGCTGTCACTGCTTTTTTGGCCGGAAATTTTTCCTGAGGAAAAACTTCTTCTCCCACTTTGGCAAGCAGGCTTTCCAGGATCAGGGCCACCGAAAGGCGGCTTCCCCTTGCCAGGATCTGGTTGAAATGCTCCTCACAGAAGCCAAGGCGGTTTGTCTCGACGCGCACGTCGGGTTCCATCATGGCCGCCCCTGTAATGTAGGTCGCCATGCGGTCCTCCAGCATATCGCGCATTCTGCAGAAAGGACAGCCGTCTTTGGGCAGGAATACGTCGTTAATAGGTATGGAGCAGATGTCTTCCCTCATGAAAAAGTCTCCTTTAAGCTTCAGCAATTCCCGAAATTACCAGTATAAATATGCAAATTCTCTTTTTGGAAATAATTTGAAAAAATTTTTCGAAAAAAGGCGAATTTTGCGGGTTTTGCTCTGGATTTTCTTTCAGTATATCATAAAAACCGAAAAATGAACACCCCTTCCGGGAAAAGAAAGGCCCGTTTTCCCCTCTGCGTGAAATGTATGGGGGGAGGAAAAAAACACTTTGCCGGAGGAGAGCCCCGAAAAAAAGGCTTGACACAAGATAGAGTATAAAAAACCTGCCAATAAACAGAGATGTTGGGCCATTCTACTAAACGGAAAAAGAAGCGGAAAAAGACTGAAAAACCGGAAGGGAAACCCGGCGTTTACATAAAAGATACGGAAATTTTGTTCTGTTGAAATGGAAAGCCGCATAGGACAAGGTGTTTTTAACATTTTCAACAGACTTTTCCACAGGGAAGGTTTCAAAATAGAATTCAGTTATGTAAACAAGAGAAATTTGGTGGAAAACAGTTCAAAAAAGAATTTTTATTCACTTTTTGAATGGGGCTTTGCGGAGAAAAAAGGGGGCGGTCTCCGGAGAACCCGGAAAGAGAGAATTTTGTCAAAATCCGTATTGCATTTTTCATTGAGATTTATGACGGAATGTGTTACAATAAAAGAAACTATGCATAGAGCACAAAGGAAGTGTGGTTTTTTGGGCAGTGCAGGAAACAGAAGACCGTCCCCCGGGAAGAAGCTTCCCGGGAACCGGAACGGTAGAGGCGGCTCTTTGGAGGACCGGGCTCCCAGGCAGGCCGGGGCAGGCGTGATCGCCGGGCGCAATGCCGTAAGCGAGGCCATTCGGGCGGACAGGCCCATTTCCGCGCTTTATGTACAGCGGGGTGAAAAAAGCGGCGCGCTTCTCGCTCTGTTGGCCCGTGCCAGGGAAAAGGGCATCGTGATAAAAGAAGCGGACCCCAAAAAGCTCGACTTCCTTTGCGGCGGCGCGGTCCATCAGGGCGTGGTCGCCATGGGCGCGGTGAAGGAATACGCCGGGCTGGAGGATATTTTCAATCTGGCGGAGGAAAGGGGAGAACCCCCGTTTTTCGTGATTTGCGACGGCCTGGAGGATCCGCAGAACCTGGGGGCGGTGATCCGCAGCGCGGAATGCTCCGGGGCACATGGAGTGATCGTTCCCAAGCGCCGCAGCGCGGGGCTCACCTACGCGGTGGGAAAGGCTTCCGCCGGCGCGGTGGAGCATCTTCCCGTGGTACAGGCGGGAAACCTCGTGGAGCTATTGGAGGAGTTAAAGGAGCGCGGGCTTTGGATCTATACTGCCGATATGGATGGAAAGCCCTGGTGTGAAACAGATTTTACCGGGCCTGCGGCGCTTGTCATCGGCTCGGAAGGGCACGGTGTAAGCCGGCTGATAAAGGAAAAATCGGATTTTGTAGTGGCGCTTCCCATAAAGGGCCATGTCAATTCCCTGAACGCTTCCGTGGCGGCGGGGGTCCTCTGTTATGAGGTGTGCAGGCAGAGAAGCGGCTTACAGGCATTCGATCCCATTAAGGAGTGATCCTAAGCTATGGCAGACAAAAAGGATTTTACGCTGGAAGATATTCTGGAAGAACAGCGCTTGCAGCGGGAGGGTGTTTCCCGGAAGGAAGAGCCTCTGATGGAAGAGGTCCCCGTAGAGGGGGTCCCCGTGGAAGAGGATATGCCCCCCATTCCCCAGGCGGGGCCTGAGCTGCAACAGGGCGTGAACCTGGAGGATACGGCCGATCTCAACGCCTTCGCCACCGGGAATTTCCCGGTCCCGGAGGAAGGGTATCGCCAGGAAAGCTTCGCCGCGCCGGAGCCTCTGGAGCAGCGGCCGAAAAAGAAGAAAAAGAAAAAGGGCTTTTTCGGCAGGAAAAAATCAGTTCCCGATTTCAACGAATCGGAGGATATGTATTACGGCCTGCAATTGAAGCCCATAGACGAATACCGCAAGGGCTTTGACCCGGTGACCGGAGAATTCGCTTTGGGTGAAGACGGCTATAAGGCGCTCTTTGACGATTCCAAAAAAGCCATTGACGACGAAGTGGAGCAGAACTTCCAACGGCTTCAGAAGGAACGCCGCCGCAGGGTGGCGGAGGCGGTGCAGACCGCCGGAGTGGACGAAAATGAAATCGCCGATGAATTCGGTGTTGTGGCCCCCATGCCCGTAACGGCCTTTGCCGCCGATCCTTACGCGAAGCAGCACGGCATAGAGGTGGAAGGTGAAAAGGACCAGGGCGTGACTTCCGATATCCAGCGGGCCATGCTGGAGACCTCCAGCGACCAGACAATGGAGATTAAGCTCAATGTTCTGAACGATACCGTGGAGCTGCAGCGGGTGAAGGAAATGCCCGCGGTAAGCGAGGAATCGGTAAATAAGATCCTGGAATCCATAGAGGAAGAAAACCGCGGCAGCGTTTCGGAGGAAGGGGAAGCATCTGTTCTGGAAGAGGCCGGCACTCCGGTTCCGGAACAGCCCTCTCAGGAGCAGGCAGTTTCCGGGGAGACAGCCGAAGAAAAGAAAGCCGCACCTCAGGAGACCGGGTCCGAAGAGAAAAAGGTCATCAGCGGACGCCCTCTGGGAGAGATCCCCCAGGTTGCCAGCATGTATGAGTACCGCTCCCGTGGGATCCCCACCCATGTGATAGACGCCGACGTGCTCCAAAGTGCGTTGATTTCGGAATCGGAAGAGCTGCGAAGCGCCAAGGAGGAAGAAGAATTCAAACAGGCGCCCCGCCGAAGCAGGGTCCGCGGGAAAAAGGCGGAGGAAGAGGAAGAAGAGGATGTTTCCGTCATCGATACGGAGGAATCCATCGATGACTACACCGGCCCGGAGGACGCGAAGTCCATTTCTCACGAGCTCAGAAGCGATATGCATGAGCTCACCATGCGGATGACCATCACCGGGATCTGCACCGTGCTGCTCGCCCTTTTGAATCTGATTTTCGGCGGACAGTTTTCCGCCGGTTCTTCCGGCAACTCGCTGACCATCGCCTTTGTGGTGCTCACGCTGGTATTCCTGGGCGTTTCCGTTGGCGTTTGCTACAGGACCGTGGCAAACGGGCTGCGGGCTCTTCTGGGCTTTAACGCCAATTCGGACAGCGCCGTAGCCGTGGCTGCCGTCGCCGTCGCAATACAGACTGTGACCGCCATGTTCTTCCGTTCCGATATCGGTGAGGGAAAGCTTCACCTTTACGCGGTGATCCTTTCCGCCCTGCTCTTTTTGAATGCGGCGGGAAAGCTCACGATGATCCGCCGGATCCACAGCAATTTCCGGTTCGTTACCTCGAAAGAACAGAAATACGCGGTGCGCACCTATGACGATTACAATGTTTCCCTGAAAATGGCCAAGGACAGCGTTGCGGAAAAGCCCCTGGTGGCTTATCAGTGCAAGGCAGGGTTCTTGAAGCGTTTTTTGGAGCTTTCCTACACTTCGGATCCGTCTGAGCTGGCTTCCAGAATGCTTGCGCCGATCGGGCTGATATCCTCATTGGTGGTCTGCATTGCCAGCCTGCTCATCACCCGCAGCGTATCCACCGCGCTGAGCGCTTTGACAGCCGCCTGCTGTGCCTGCGTGGCAGCCGGCAATATGCTTTCCGTGAACCTGCCCATAAGCCGCCTGTGCAAAACGGCCCGCCGTGCCGGAGGCATGGTGGTGGGCTTTGAGGCGGTACGGCAGTTGGGAGACGTGAACGCCGTTCTGGTAGACGCGGACGAGGTGTTTCCCCGGGGCACCGTGGTGCTGGGAGGCATCAAGACCTTCGGCGACCGGGCCGGCGCGGAAAACGCCATCATGGCTGCCTCCGCCCTGATGAAGGAAGTGGGAGGCCCCCTTTCCGGCGTGTTTGACCAGGTGATCAGTGAAAATGAAGACACTCTGCCTGAAGTGGAAAGCTTTACCTATGAAGAGGGCGGCGGCATTATCGGCCGGGTAGACGGCCACAGGATCTATATTGGCGGCCGTTCCCTGATGATCAGCAACCGCATTGAGGCGCCTGCCAGGGAAGAAGAAATGCAGTATGCCTCCGGCGACAAAACGGTGGTTTATATTGCCGTCGATGTGAAGATAGCCGCCATGCTGGTGCTGACCTATTCAGCGGACCGCCGCAAGAAAAACGAGCTGCAGAGGCTGGAGCAAAGTGGAATCAGCGTGCTGATCCGCACTATGGATCCCAATGTGACCTCTCAGATGATCTCCAGGCTTTTCGGAATAGACGGGGCCTCCGTTGGCATATTGGAGGGCGATCTCGGCGATGTGGCCGGAAAGCTGATAGGGGAAAAGATCCCCAGAGCGGACGCCGTGGTTGCCACCAAGGGCAGAATGGAGTCCATGCTGAATGTGATCTCCGCCTGTGTGGAAGAAAAACGGACGGTGGGGATTTTGGTGGCGATCCAGAACGCCGCGGTGATACTCGGCTTTGTACTGGTAGCCTTTATGGCCTGCTTTGGCGGCATGAGCCAGCTTTCCTCCTTTGTGCTCTTTGCCTTTGAGGTATTCTGGCTGTTGGTTCTTTTGGTGATCCCGAAGCTCAGAAAATAGCCCTTTGAACCTGAAGATCATAGCGATACAAAAAGCGCGCCGGCGTTCCCAACAAGGGAACGCCGGCGCGTTTTTTGTCTACCGAAAACCACTCGCCCGGCGAATGGTTCGAAAGAAGGCGAAAGCCGGTGATGAAGTCAGAAAGCAATTAGTTGTAAGAGGTTTGACGAGCGGTCCCAAACTGTCATCTCTGAGCAAAAGCAATGTACGCATTGCTTTGGACGAAGGATCTTGCCCTTGATCTCTGAAAAACAAAAGGCGGAAAAGACAGGATCTTTCACGCAAAGCAATGCTGAGAAGAGAGGCTCAGAATAACAGAAAGAAGAGCGAAAAACTTTTCATTGTGTGATTAGAAGAAAGATATGCCTGGTTTTTGTACATAATGCCCTAAAACACAAAAATCTCAAGAAAATATTTTTGCATTTTCCGTGTTTTCCCATTGTAATCCCCGGCAAACTGTAATATAATTATTTATACCCTTTGAACCGAGTTGTGCAAAACAGGGAAAAACCCGGCCCACAGGGCTGCGGAAGGAGAATACATATGAATCAGTATCAGGCAAAAGACATTATCAATATAGCGGTTGCCGGGCACAGCGGCTCAGGCAAAACCTCGCTGGCGGAGGCTATGCTGTACCTCAGCGGTGCTTCGGACCGCCGCGGCAAGGTGCCGGAGGGCAACACAGTTTGCGACTATGATCCGGAAGAGATTCGCCGCAAAGCTTCCATTTCCGCGGCAGTGGCGCCTCTGGAATGGAAGAACAAGAAGATCAACCTGCTGGACGCGCCTGGTCTGTTCGACTTTGAGGGCGGCCTTTGCGAAGCTATGCGGGCGGCGGATACCGTGCTTGTCGTGATCTCCGGAAAAGACGGCATTTCCGTGGGAACGGAAAAGGCCTTTGCCGCCGCTGAAAAGAGAGGCGCCTCTAAGATCTTTTTCGTAAACGGCCTTTGCGATGAAAGCGCCCGGTTCTACCGCGTTTTTGAAGAGCTAAAGGCCCAGTTCGGCCCCTCCGTGTGCCCTGTTGTGGTGCCTTTTATTCAGGACGGTCAGGCGAATATCTACATCAATCTTCTGGAGTACAAGGCCTATGATTATTCCGGCGGCAAGCCCGTGGCCGTTCCCATGCCCGACATGGGAGACAGGCTGGAGGGCCTTCGCACCGCCATTTATGAGGCTGTTGCCGAAACGGACGACGCCTTGTTTGAAAAGTATTTTGCGGGAGAGGAATTTACCCCCGAAGAGGTCATCGTCGGCGTGAGCAAGGGCGTGAAGTCCGGAACCATCACCCCGGTATTCTGCGGAGACGCCCTGCTGATGCGCGGTATGGAGCAGTTTATGGACGGCCTTGCCTGGCTTGCCCCCTCCGCAGAGGAAAAGGCCGGAGAGATCGGCACGGACGTTGACGGCAACCCCGTGGAGCTTTCCGTAAACGAAGACGGCGCGGCTGTGGCGCTCGTGTTCAAGACCGTGGCGGATCCCTTTATCGGTAAGCTTTCCTATCTGAAGGTCATTTCCGGCAAGGTCTCCACCGAGACCCAGCTTGTGGATATGCGCACCGGCAATGTGGAGCGCGTGGGCAAAACCGTAATGATGATCGGCAAGAAGCAGGAGGATGTCAAATATATCGGCGCGGGCGATATCGGCGCCGTTCCCAAGTTCTCCGCGGTCAACACCGGAGATACTCTTTGCTCGCCGGCCAGAAAGGTCGTGCTGGAGGGTGTGGAATATCCCAACCAGGCGCTTTCCATGGCTATCGTTCCCAAGAATAAGGGAGAAGAGGACAAGGTGGCGCAGGGAATGCTCCGCCTTTCCGAAGAGGATCCCACTTTGAAGTTCTCCAATAACGCGGAGACCCATGAGCTGATCATAGGCGGCCTGGGCGAGCAGCACCTGGATGTGGCAGTATCCAAGCTGAAGACGAAATTCGGCGTGGACGTGACCCTGAAAACGCCAAAGGTGCCCTATCGCGAGACTATCCGCAAAATGGTGCAGGTCCAGGGTCGCCACAAAAAGCAGACAGGCGGCCATGGCCAGTTCGGCGATGTGTGGATCGAGTTTTCCCCCTGCGAGAGCGAAGGTCTGGAATTCAGCGAGCGCGTGGTGGGCGGCTCTGTTCCCAAGGGCTTCTTCCCCGCGGTGGAGAAGGGCTTGCGGGAGTGCATCCTGAAGGGGCCGCTGGCCGGGTATCCCGTAGTCGGCTTGTCCGCCGTGCTGTACGACGGCTCCTATCACCCGGTAGACTCCTCTGAAATGGCTTTTAAGACCGCCGCTTCAATCGCTTATCGCGACGGTATGCCCAAGGCAAATCCTGTATTGCTGGAGCCCATAGGCCACCTGAGAGCCACTGTGCCGGACGCCAACATGGGCGACGTGATGGGCGAGGTGAACAAGCGCCGCGGGCGTGTTCTCGGCATGGAGCCCGCCGGGGCGGGACGCCAGACGGTAGAGGCCGAGGTCCCCATGGCGGAAATGCACGATTTCTGCACCTTCCTGCGCCAGTGTACGCAGGGCAGAGGAGTTTTCACCTTTGACTTTGAACGTTACGAGGAAGCTCCCGCAAACGTGGCCCAGAAGGTGATCGAAGAGGCCAAGGCGGAAAGCGGCGAATAAAAAGGAAGGAAAACCGGGGCCGCCGAAGGGAGGCTCCGGTTTTGAAATAAGCAGGAAGAAGTTCCGATCAAACAGTAAAGAAGGAGTGAAATAAAATGGCAAAATTAAAGATCGATCTGTTTTTAAACAGCCTGAACCGGCAGGGAAGCTTTGAAATGGTGCTGCCAAACGACATGCCCAATGAGAGCGGCAGGCCCATCACCACGGTGTTCCACCTCCACGGCTACACCGGAAAAGCGGAAAGCTGGGTGCCGGAGGAGCTGGTGCAAAAGTACAATATTGCCGTTGTCAGCCCCAACGGCGAAAACGGCTTTTACTTAAACGGCCTTTCCACAGGCCACAATTACGCTTCTCTGGTAGGGGAAGAGCTTGTTTCCTATGTACGGAAAACCTTCGGCCTGGCGAAGACTCCGGAGGAGACCTATATTATGGGGATCTCCATGGGTGGCTTCGGTGCGCTGCGCACGGCCCTTGCATATCCCGAGGTGTTCGGAAAAGCGGTGGGAATGTCGGCTGCCCTGATCGTTCACGATATCGCTCATATGAAAGAGGGCGAGGACAACGGTATGGCAAATTACGCCTATTACCACGAGTGCTTCGGCGACCTGGAAACAGTGGAAGAAAGCCGGAACAACCCTGAGACGCTTGTAAAAGAACTGAAAACGGCGGGAAGGAAGCTGCCGGAGATCTATATGTGCTGCGGCTCTGAAGACTTCCTGATCGAAAACAACCGGGCTTTCCACCGGTTCCTGGAAGAGCAGGGCGTTCCCCACGAATATCACGAAAGCCCCGGGATCCACGACGGTAAATTCTGGTCCGAATACGCCCCGAAGGCGGTGGAGTGGCTTTTTAGCCGTTAGTTGTGAGTCGTTAGTTGTTAGAAAAGGGCTTTTGGACGCTGGATTCTAGATGCTAGATGCTAGACTGTGGTGGCCTTGCTGCGCAAGGCAATGAAGGAAGGACAAGGATCCGTGCTTGTCACTCTGAACCTTCTCTCCTGTCATCACTGAGCAAAAAGCAAAGCAAGCGTTGCTTTCAGCGAAGAATCTCGTCCTTTGCCCTTTTGCTCAGAGATTACGGACGAGATTCTTCGTCGCTACGCTCCTCAGAATGACAGTGGGGTAGTCAGTACGCTAAATTATAGTTTAGCACCCACCCCTTGGCCCCCCTGAAAGGGGGGCTGTCA
>CAZNZS010000063.1:0-13315 GCA_964577585.1 uncultured Acutalibacter sp. | reverse complement strand
CCCTCCATATGGGTGGAGCCGCAGTCCCGGTTCACGTTGACCCCGTCCGGCTTGTCGTTGAGCATAGTAACCTTGGCTCCCAGCTCGGTAAACAGCGTTTCCGCCGTAGCACTTGCGGAGCCGTTTGCGGTGTCGATGGCGATTTCCAGACCGTCCAGAGAGAAATGCACGGAATTCTTTACATGGTCGATGTAATCCCGCACGGCGTTGTCCGCGTGGCTCACCGTACCGATCCCGGCGTCGTCCGGGAACTCGTCGGCAATATCGGATTTCCCCAGAATGATATCTTCGATCCGCTCCTCCAGATCGTCCGGCAGCTTGAAGCCGTCGCCGGAAAAGATCTTAATGCCGTTATATTCATAGGAATTGTGGGAGGCGGAGATCATGACCCCCGCGTCCGCCTTATACTTTTCCACAAGATACGCCACCGCCGGAGTGGGCACCACGCCTAAAGTCACCACGCTGGCGCCGATGCTGCAAAGCCCCGCCGCCATGGCGGTTTCCAGCATATCGGAGGAAAGCCGGGTGTCCTTGCCGATCAGCACCTTGGGGTGCCGGTTCGATTTGTTGGTCAGCACGCAAGCCGCCGCCCGGCCGAGCTGGGTGGCCAGCTCGCATGTCAGATCCTTATTTGCGATCCCTCTGATTCCGTCAGTTCCGAACAGTCTTCCCATAATCGTTTGCTCCTTTATCAATAAATAGGCTCCAGGTCAGGTTGCTTTTTGATGAGTCTTTCATTCTATTTTTAACTGCAAATCTTCTTCATTTTTGAGCTTTCCCGGCACGGGAAGCCCCAGGTGGAGATAGGCTGCCTGCGTGACGCACCGCCCACGGGGGGTGCGGGTCAAAAAGCCGATCTGCATGAGGTACGGCTCGTTGACGTCCTCAATGGTGACGGCTTCTTCCCCAATGGCAGCCGCCAGTGTCTCCAGCCCCACCGGGCCGCCGCCGTAGTTTTTGATAATGGCGGAAAGCATGTTCCGATCGCTCTGATCCAGGCCCAGCTCGTCGATCTCCATTCTGTCCAGAGCAATGCGGGCCGTGTTCAGGGTGATGACCCCGCCGCTCATGACCTCCGCGAAATCCCGCACCCGCTTTAAGAGCCTGTTGGCAATGCGGGGCGTGCCCCGGGAACGGGAGGCGATCTCCAGAGCCGCGTCGGCCTCGATCTCCGCCTGCAAAATTCCGGCGCTGCGCAAAACGATTTTGGAAAGTTCCTCCGGTGAGTAAAGCTCCAGCCGAAGCACCACGCCGAAGCGGTCCCGCAAAGGCGCGGAAAGCTGGCCGGCTCTTGTAGTGGCCCCTACCAATGTAAACCTTGGTAGCGGCAAATGGTAAGAAGCGGCCATTTGCCCCTTACCCGTGATGATATCCAGGGCAAAATCCTCCATGGCGGGGTACAAAATTTCCTCCACGGTCCGGGGCAGGCGGTGTACTTCATCGATAAACAGCACGTCGCCGGGGCTTAAATTTGTCAGCAGCGCCGCCAGATCTCCCGGCTTTTCAATGGCCGGGCCGCTGGTGATCCGAAGGTTTACCCCCAGCTCGTTTGCCACGATCCCCGCCAAAGTGGTTTTGCCCAGGCCCGGAGGGCCGTACAGCAGCACATGGTCCAGGGATTCCTTCCTGCTTTTGGCCGCTTCAATATAGATCTTCAGGTTCTCCTTGGCCTTTTCCTGGCCGATATATTCGGAAAAGGTTCTGGGGCGCAGGGGATTTTCCACCTCCCTGTCCTCCGAAGTATAGCCGGTTTCTGTCAGCCGGTTTTCCAGGTCAAGATCATCCTGCAGATCCCAGTCTATGCCGTATTCTGTGTTTCCTTTCCCACCGGTTTTTTCGATCATACGCTTCACCTCACTCCGCAAAATACCGTAATTTCACTACTTTTTCTCCGCTCTGTTTTTTCCGATCCTGCCGGAAAGAAACCAGACAAGCCCGCCCAACAGGAAAACCACCGCCAAAGCGGCGCCCTCCACCCAAAGACGCGTATACCAGGGGGCGGAATTCATGGCATACAGCCCGGGATTCTTTTTCACATCCCACCATAAAAACAGGGCTTTTCCAAGGAAGACCCCCAGGAAAGAACTTAAAATGATGGTTACGCCCCTTCTGATTTTTTGTTTCATCGTGGCCCTCCTTATTTGCTTCCAAAGGATTTCAGCGCAAGGCGGATCAGCTCCTCCGGGGGAAGCTGGGAATCCAGCCTGCCTACAGCGGCGGCGGCGTCTGAGGGAGAATAGCCCAAAGTGACCAGGGCCTCCACCGCCTGAGCTGCATTTCCGGAGGCGGAGGGACCGCCCGCCTGCACATCCTCCATAGAAAGACCGGAGGCGGACAGGCTTTTTACCTTATCCTTGAGTTCCAGCACGATGCGCTGGGCCAGCTTCGGCCCTACGCCGTTTGCCTTGGTAAACCGCTTGGAGTCCCCCGCCGCCGCAGCAAGGGCCACGTCCTCGGGAGTAAGCTCCGATAAAATGGCGATCCCCACCTTGGGCCCCACGCCGCTGATCCCGGTGAGAAGCTTGAAGCAGTTCAGCTCTCCCATGGTGAGAAAACCGAACAGATCGAGGGCGTCCTCCCGCACATTCAAATGAGTATAGAGCGTGGCAATTTCGTTGAGTCTCGGCAGTCCCCGCAGGGTGGTCATGGAGGTAAAGCATTTGAAAGCAACACCGCCCACATCGATCACAGCCATTCCCGGCTCCGTATGCACCAGCTTTCCAGTAAGTGAATAAAACATTTTTCTCCTCCGCTACTTTCGGTTTTACGGGACAGATCTTCTCTTTGGCTCCCCTTGCTCTTACGAGCAAGGGGAAGCCTTTCTATCAACTAACGACTAAAAGCTAACAACTAACAAGCTAAATTACCTTCCCCGGCTCTCTGGCCCGCTCCAGCAGATTCCGGCGCAGCGCGGAACCCGCCGCCTGCCCGTGGCAGATGGCCAGCGCCAAGGCGTCCGCCGTGTCGTCCGGCTTGGGGATCTCCTGAAGCTTCAGAAGCCGCCGTGTCATTTCCTGCACCTGGGGCTTTAGAGCCTTGCCGTATCCTGTCACCGCCTGCTTTACCTGCATGGGTGTGTATTCAAACAGGGGAACGCCCGCCTGGGCAAGAGCCAGAAGGATCACGCCTCTGGCCTCCGCCACGCCGATGCCCGTTGTCTTGTTGTTGGTAAAATACAGCTTTTCCACGGAAGCGGCCTGGGGCCTGTGCAGGGAAAGCAGCTCCGTCATGCCCTCGTAGATCTCCTGCAGGCGCATGCCAAACTCATCACCGGCCTTTGTGGTGACGGCTCCGTATTCCACCGGGCGGTAGATCCCGTTTCCGGCCTCTATGATCCCATACCCCACAATGGCATAGCCAGGGTCGATCCCCAAAATACGCAAGGCACTCTCTCCTTCCGGTTTTCTTCCGGGTCACGGACATATATGAAGTGATTATATCACAAAAATCGTGTCTTGAACACCCGTATTCGAAAGAAACCAAAACGTTTTTTCAATCTCAGTTCTCGCGTTTTTCAGGAAATCGGCCGTTTCACTTAACTCTTTCAATCATATTGCCTCTGTACCTACAATTTCCGGACAAAATATTTTCAAGAAAGTGCCGCATGTTTTTGTTTCAATTGTGTGTACATTCTCCCCAATCTGTGCTACCCTTGAAATGATAAACTGAGTTACCCGCAAGCATTTCCATGGAAACAGTGGAGCACGGCACAGCTCAATAAACCGCATATCCTCAAGAGGAAGAAGGCAGCCAAATGTTTGGCGCAATTTACGGAGATGTTATCGGCTCTTACTATGAAGTACACTGTACAAAAGACTATCATTTCCCCTTTCACAGGGACAGTTCATTTACAGATGACAGCGTACTGATCGCCGCAGTCTGCAAAGCGATCCTTAATCATCCTTCTAAAACTTCAAAATGGAGCGTCCGTGCCCGAGCCAAAGAATATGCCGCACAGTACCGACAGTACTATTCTTATTTTCCGGACGCAGGGTTTGGAACGATGTTTGTCAGATGGGCAAAGGATCCTCACGCAAAAAACGGACGCAGCTATGCAAATGGCGCCTCCATGCGCGTGATTCCCATTGGATATGCGTATGAAACATTGGGACAGACACTTTTGCAGGCAAAAGCAAGCTGCCTTCCCACCCACCATCATCGGGAAGCAATAAAGGGAGCGCAAGCGGTAGCGGCGGCTGTCTTTTTGGCAAGAAACGGCCATAGCAAAGATCACATAAAAGCATATCTGGAAAAGACCTTTCATTACAAGCTTTCACAGCCCCTGTCATCCATCAAAGAGGGATATGCCTTTGACAGCCGCACGGCGTACAGCGTCCCGCCCGCACTGATTTCCTTCCTGGAGTCCTCCGATTACGAAAGCGCTGTCCGTCTTGCGGTTTCGCTTGGCGGTGACGCCGACACGCAGGCTTGTATCGCCGGAGGGATTGCGGAAGCTTATTATCGGGAAATTCCGGAGCATATCAGGCGGTTTTGTGATAGCAGGATTGACCGATCTATAAAAGCCGTTGTGAAAGATTTCAGTAAAGAATATCCGACAGCGCAGTCTTCCCGATAAGGCAGCGTAATCGAAGAAACCGAAATGAATTTTCAAGACACACCGGCACACAATAAAAAGGCCTGAATTTCTTGAAAGGGAGAAAGCATTATGACAAAACGGGCCAAGCTGCGGACAGCCGCCTTTGTGTGCGCGCTGTTTCTGGTGCTCTGCGGTCTATGGGCCAGCACCGCCGGCACTCTGGAAAACACAAAAATGAAGCTTGAGTATTCTTACCGCCGGGCGCTGGGAGATCTCGCAGACCACGTTTCCGGCATGGAATCAGCGCTGCAGAAGGCTGCCTATGTAAATACCGCCACCATGCAGAGCAGCCTTTCGGCGGAACTTCTTGAAAAAAGCAGCGGTGCAAAAGCCGCCATGGCAGCCCTTCCTCTTCCTTCCGAAAAGGAAGAAAAGCTGAACCGCTTTCTCTCTCAAACAGGCGATTACGCTTTGGCGCTTATGCGAAGCTCCACCTCCGGAAAGAAGCAGACCGCGGAAGACCTGGAAAATCTTTCCATACTTTCGGAATACGCAGGCAAGCTTTCCTCCGCGCTGCAGTCAGCACAGGCGAGAGCGCGAACGGAAGGCGTTTTTCCGGGCTCCACCGGCAGCGCCCTTCAAAGCCTTGATACCGTTTCCTCTCTTCCGGAGCTTGACAATGATTTCGACGAGGCCTCCAAGGAGCTCTCCGAGATCCCGGCTCTGTTATATGACGGGCCCTTCTCAGACCATGTCTCCCAAAGGAAGCCTCTGAGCCTGGAAGGAACGGAGGAAATAAACGAAGAGGAAGCGGCGCGGCTCGCGGCGGATTTTTTGGGCTGTCCTGTTTCTTCCCTTCAGGCGGCAGGCCCGGGTGGAGATGCCCTTCCAGTGTTTTCCTTCTTTTACGAAGACTCCCACACAGCCATCACAAGGCAGGGCGGAAAGATCGCATATTTTAAGAAGGAGCATACCTCAGGCAGTGGAACGCTGACCTATGAAGACGCGCTGCGATCGGCCGTAAACGAGCTTGATTCTCTAGGCATCACCGGGCTGAAGGAAACCTACTATGTTATCAGCGACGGCCTTTGCACCATAAACTTCGCAAGCCTTGCATCCCTGAAGGGAGAGGAACAGGAGGCCGTTTGCTATCCCGATCTGATCAAGGTGACAATAGAGCTGGAGCAGGGCGGCATGGTGGAATGCGACTGCACAGGATACCTGATGAACCACAGAGGAAGAACTCTTTCCCTGCCGGAAGTCACTTTGGAGGAAGCGGAAGAAAATGTAAATCCAAGGCTCCGCATCCAAGGCTCCACCCTGGCGCTGATCCCTACGCCGGGACTTTACGAGGTGCTTTGCTGGGAATTCCTCTGCGAAAGCGAAGTGGGGCAGGAATTTCTCGTTTATATCAATGGAGAAACGGGCCTGGAAGAGCAGTTTTACCTGCTGCAGCGAAGCGACAACGGCGTTCTGGTAAGCTGAAAGCCGGATTTCCACAAAACAACACAGCAAAAAAGAAAGCGGCGCAAACCGCTTTCTCTTTTTGTTTTTATCTATCACTTGGAAAGGGAAAATACTGCCGAACCGTGAGCCGGTATCACGGCGGATATTTCATCAGACACAGGGCCGATATCTTTTCGCTCCCACAGGTCCCGAAGCCGGTATTCCCCGGAAAGTTCCAGCTCCTCCAGGCTTACCGTTACGGAAGCCTCGCTGTCCGAAAGGTTGAATAGCGCCGCATACACGCCGCCTGTTTCACTGTCTTTGTTGGTCCAGACGCAGTCCTCTTCGGAGCGGCGGACCTGATGGGCGTTTTCGCCCTTTTGCTGCATTCGCAGAACTTCGGGGTTTGTCATCAAAGAGAGGGTAAACTCATCGTTGTTCCTCATTTCGCCGCCCATGATCAGCGGAGAGCGGAAAATACACCAGAGAGACATCATGGTCTTTGCCTCTTCATGGGTGAATCGCGTGTGATCGCCGTCAAAGCTCCTGCCGTGGACCTCTTCAAACTGCTTGATATTCAAGCGGATGCTGCCGATGGGAAGCATATCGCAATCCGGCCAGCAGCCCGGGGAAACCTGCCGTTCCCACACCTCGCACCGCTCAAACATGGCAAGCAGAAGCTCCCAGTCGTCCCAGAAATCATCGGTGATACGCCACATGTTTGCGTTTTGGCGAAGATGCCAGGCCTTTTCGATCACTGCCGGACCCGGGGAAAGGCTCAGAACCATTTCCCTGCCGCTTTTGTCGATGGCTTTGCGGATCATTTCAATTTCCTTTTCCGCCGAATAGGGCCTTGTGGGGTAGGCGTTGGTGTTGCAGATATCGTCCACCTTTACAAAATCCACACCCCAGGAGGCATACAGCTCAAAAATGGAATCGTAATATGCCTGGGCCCCATCCTTAGTCCAGTCGATGCCGTACATATCCGTATTCCAGCGGGAAACGGAATTGTCGCAGGCGATTTTGTCGCAGGTGGTGTTCGTGCCCTTTACCGGAAGATGCTGATGCACTGCAAGCCTGGGCACGCCACGCATGATGTGAATGCCGAATTTCAGGCCCAGGCTGTGGATCTTCTCGGCAATGGGGGCAAAGCCCTTTCCGCCGGCAGCGGAAGGAAAGCGTTCCGGCGCCGGAAGCTGCCGGCCGTATTCGTCCAGCGTGAGCCATGCGTAAGGTACATATTCGGGCCGCTCTTTTCCCGCGTTGGGCTCCGACCACTGAATGTCGCAGACAACATATTCCCAGCCGAATTCCTTCAAATGCTCCGCCATGTACTGAGCGTTTCCGAGAAGCTGCTCCTCGTTTACGGCATTGCCATAGCAGTCCCAGCTATTCCATCCCATAGGCGGCGTCATAGCACAACGGTCCTTTTTCATAGTTTCATTCCCTCCTGATAGTTACAGCTAAAGCTGAAAAATTCTGCTTTACACCCTTCCCCCTGGGCGAACATTCCAAAGAAGCATCCGGTAAAAGTTCCTGTCATGGCCTCGGTAGAAAGAGGCTGAGTCCTCACCCTGCCCAGAGGCCTCAACTCACCATTTGCCCCTCCGGCAAAGAACTCATAGTGCAGCCGGTCAGACTTGATCTGAAGAATCAGGCGACCGGTTTCCGGCAGTTCCACACAGTCCGATTTCTCTGTCAAATCACACACATGCCTGCGCAGCAGCGCCACTTTTTTTCCACCCCGGCGGGTCACGATCAGATCGTAATGGTATTCCCCGGTGTGATAAACGGTGATCCCCGCTTCCTGGCTGCAACCGGCAGAACTGATCTCCGCTTCCACTGTTACCACACTGTCGAACTGTCTCTGGCGCACGCCCACAAAAGTAGGAGCCCCCAGACCGTCCAGCGGATCTCCGCCCAAAAGCGTAAGACCGTCCAACAACCGGTAATGTTCTTCCACAGGGTTTCTGAGATAGGCCCACCTGGCAGGAAGAGACTTTAGGCCGGTAAAATCCTCCGAGAAGGAAAAGTCAGTCTGAGGCAGGAATCCCTCTTTGCCAGGCAGCTCCATGACCGGGGCGATAGGCCTGCCGCCATTTACGCTAAGCCAGCCCTCGCTGTCCCATTTCACCGGGGCCACCATGGTTTCCCGCCCGATGTGGTGAAGCATGGCCTGAGAAGGGCGGAAGCCGTGAAACACCAGCCACCAGTTGCCTTCCGGGTCATCGATGAGATCGGCGTGACCGATACCGTGGATCACGTCGGGAGTAGGGTTACCATAGTCTCCCGTAAAGTCACGCTGCGTTATGATGGGATTATGGGGGCAGCCTTCGAAAGGTCCCCACACATTCTCAGAACGAGAAAGAGTCTCCATGTGTCCGTATTCCGTGCCGCCCTCGGCGATCATCAGGTAATATGACCCATTGATCTTGTACAGATGGGGGCCCTCCGGGCATTTCCCGCCCGTGCCGAACCAGATGGGCTGGGTCTCCGTCAGCAGCGCTCCTGTTTTTAAATCGATCTCGCTTTGGCCGATACACTGGCTGTGGGTCTTTTCATCATAAAAGGTGCTCTGAAAATACACCCTGCCGTCATCGTCCCAGAAGAGAGACGGGTCGATGCCCATCTGCTTTACCCAAATGGGGTCGGACCACTCTCCGTGAATGTCGTCTGTCCACACGAAGAAATGCCCTCCGCCGGTGACATTGGTAGTCACCATGTAAAACCTGCCCTCGTGATACCGGATCGTGGGGGCGAAAATGCCGCCGGAATTCCGGCATCCTTCCAAAGGCAATTGACTTCTCCGCGTCAGCACATGGCCGATCTGCTCCCAGGAGATCAGGTCTCTGCTGTGATACAGGGGAACGCCGGGAAAAAACTCAAAGGAGCTGTTGACAAGATAATAGTCCTGCCCCACACGGCAAACGCTTGGGTCAGGATAGAAACCGGGAATTACGGGATTGCGGTATTTCATGGCTGCACACCCTTTCGTCTGGCTGTTTTTGCTGATCACAGTATAACAAAATCCGCCCCGGCTGACAAGCCGAAACGGATTTCAATTGCTATTTTCTGGTGGAGCGATACTCTGTAAAAGAAGCGAGTCTTACTAGCTGTGCTTTTCCATAAAGGCCTCAATCTCATCAGGATCGCGGATAATGGCCTCTGACAGCACCTCACAGCCGTCTTCCGTAATGAGAAGATCGTCTTCGATACGGATACCAATCTCCCACTCGTCAATATAGAGCCCCGGCTCATCCGTGATCACCATGCCGGGAGCAAGAACGGAAGCGCCTTCCGCCGTCACATCGTGTACATCGATGCCCAGATGATGGGAAACGCCATGCATGTAATATTTTCCGATCTCCGAAGGCTCCTTGATCAGTCCCAGCTCTACGCAGCCCTGGGCAAGAATATCGCTGCAGAGCTTCTGCAGATCCCGCAAAGTGAGCCCGGGCTTTGCCGCCTTCGCCACCTCACGGTTGGCCTTCAGCACAAGGTCATAGACCTGCCGCTGGCGCTGGGTAAACTTTCCGTTTACGGGATAGGTGCGGGTGATGTCCGCGCAGTAGCCGTTCACCCTTGCGCCCAGATCCAGAAGCAGCAAAGTCCCGTCTTCACAGGTATCCCGGTTCGTTTCATAGTGAAGCATGGTGCCGTTCATACCGCTGCCCGCAATGGTGGGGAAAGATACGCCCTCCGCTCCCTGATAGCGTACCATGTATTCAAAATCTGCCTGGGCCTGGTATTCCTTCATGCCGGGCTTTAAGCGGCTCATCACATTCTGCAGGGCCTGATCGGTCACATCGATGGCCGCCCGCATTTCCCGAAGCTCATCGGTGTCCTTCTTCATGCGCATTTCGGCAAGCATCGGGAAGATGTTCCTCACTCGCAGCCCGGGATATTTTTCGGCAAGCTCCTTTGCTCTAAGCACATTGTAATCGGGCATATCGTCCCACTGGTTTCTGGAAACATCGCAGTAAAGGTTTTCCACGCTTCCGCCCAACAGCCTGTTGAGCCAGCCGGAAACGGCGTCAATATAATAGATGTCCTCAATGCCGGAAACTTCCTTGGCCTCTTCCTTGCTAACCCGCTTTCCGGTCCAGCGCACAGCGGTAGGATCGGCCTCCTCAATAAACAGAAGCGTTCTATTCTGCTCGCCGTTTTTCACCATTACAAGGGCCATCCGCTCTCTTCTGAGCCCTGTCAGGTAAAAGAAATTCCTGTTTGCCTCGAAGTCCGCGTAAGCATCCACCGAAACGTGAAGCTCTATTCCGGAGAACAACACCAGCGCGGAGTCCGGAAGCATCTCCTGAAACACCTTTTCTCTTCTGCTCTGATAATTCATTGTGATCATCCTTTCCTATAATATCCCACGTTTCACGGCAAATTACACTGTTTGGCGCCGTTACAGCTTCAGCTGCTCTCCGGCCTCGGTTTCATCAGGAAGGGAACCGGAAGCGGGGATCTTCTTTTTGTAGCGGGTGGGGTTTTTCAGCATGCCTTCCTCATAGACAACCGCGGTATGCAGTCTCTGCCCTTTCTTGATATTCATGACCTGTACTCCCTGGGTGCTCTTGGTGGTTTTAGGGGCGATCAGCCCGGTATGGAACAGGAGCATCCTTCCGGCCGTGGACGTGATCAGGATCTCACAGTCCTCTTTTACGTATAGCGCACAGACCAGCGGTGATTTATCGCTGTATGCGCCAATCAGCTTCTTGCGGTTGGTCTTCGTTTCGTAAGCGCTCATATCCACCTTGGCGGCCTTGCCGTTTTCGAAGAAGAACAGCATGTAGCCGCTGTAATCTCCGGTAGCCGCCATATATACCGCCCGCTCTCCTTCGTCCATTTGAGTCCGGGCGGGGATATACTCGCCAAGAACGCTGGCTTTTGTGTCCGCAAAATCGGACGCCTTTGCCTTGTAGACCTGGCATCTGTCAGAGAAGAACAGCAGGTCCATAGAGTTGGAGCCTTCTGTCTGCTGGGCGACAGAATCCCCTTCCTTCAGCTTCTGTTCGCCGCCCATGCGCAGAGACAGCGGCGTGATCTTCTTGAAATAGCCTTCGCCTGTAAAGAAGAAATTGACAGGATAATCGGGTGTTTCTTCCTCCTCCTGCACCTCTTCGATCTCATCGGCAAAAAGCAGCATGGTGCGCCGGGGCTGGCCATATTTGGCGGCCACCTCCTCCAGCTCTTTGATAATGATGGATTTCACTCTGGCCTTGGAAGCAAGGATCCCCTCAAGCTCGGCGATGTCCTTTTCCAATTCCTCTGTTTCCTCCGTGCGCTTTAAGATATATTCACGGTTCAGATGGCGCAGGCGGATCTCCGCCACATATTCCGCCTGGACCTCGTCTATGCCGAAGCCGATCATCAGGTTCGGCACGACCTCGCTTTCCTCCTCCGTTTCCCGAACGATGTGGATCGCTTTGTCAATATCCAGCAAAATCGCCTGCAGGCCCAACAGCAGGTGAAGCTTTTCTTTTTTCTTCTGCAAGTCGAAATAGGTGCGGCGGCGGACGCATTCGACGCGGAAGGCCGTCCATTCGTCCAGAATTTCCCGTACCCCCATGACCCGGGGCACACCGGCGATCAGCACATTGAAATTGCAGGAAAAACTGTCTTCCAGAGAAGTCAGCTTAAAGAGCTTCTGCATCAGCTTATCCGGGTCCACGCCCCGTTTCAGATCAATGGTGATTTTCAGCCCGTCCAGACCGGTCTCGTCCCGGATATCGGAGATCTCCCGGAGCTTGTTCTGCTTAACAAGCTCGATCACCTTTTCCACGATGACCTCCACCGTAGTGGTGGGGGGAATCTGGGTCACATCGATGCAGCTTTCCGCCTTGTCATAGGCATAGCGGCTGCGCACCCGGAAACTGCCTCTGCCGGTGTTGTAGATCTTCTCCATCTGCTCCCGGTCAAAGATCAGCTGACCGCCGCCGGGAAAGTCCGGGGCCTGCAGAGTCTGGAACAGATCGGCCTCCGGGTCCCGCATCAGAGCAATGGTGGTCTGGCAGATCTCCGAAAGATTAAAGGGGCAGATGCTGCTTGCCATACCTACGGCGATGCCGGTATTGGCGTTGACCAGCACCGTGGGAAAGGTGGCGGGCAGCAAAGTGGGCTCCTTCATGGTGTTGTCGTAATTGTCCACAAAGTCCACTGTGTCCTTGTCAATGTCCTGGAACAACTCCTTGCAGATGCTGTCCAGCCTTGCCTCCGTGTACCGGGAGGCCGCCCAGGCCATGTCCCGGGAATAGGCCTTGCCGAAGTTGCCCTTTGAATCCACAAAGGGGTGGAGAAGGGCTTCATAGCCCCGGGAAAGCCGCACCATGGTGTCGTAAATGGCGCCCTCGCCGTGGGGATTCAGCTTCATGGTCTGGCCCACAATATTGGCGCTCTTTGTCCTGCCGGAGGTCAAGAGCCCCATCTTGTACATGGTATACAGCAGCTTCCGGTGGGAGGGCTTGAAGCCGTCGATCTCCGGGATAGCCCGGCTGGTGATGACGCTCATGGCGTAGGGCATGAAGTTTTTCCGCAGGGTTTCCCCCACCTCCTGCTCCACGATTTCCCCCGCCCCGGCAATAAAGCCCTTTGCCCTGGGCTGCTTTTCACTGCTTTTCTTTTCTCTTTTTGGCATATCGTTCTATCTCCTCTTCTCTCTTCCGCAAAGCGCTTACAGCAGCACCATGCCTTCGCCCAGCTCCGCTTCGCTGCGGGTCAGAAAGCCAAATCTTTTGTAAAAGCTCTCCCGCCCCTGGGAAGCGCCCAGGTAAGCCCGCAGATCGGGGCTGGCGGCTTTATACTCCCGGATTTTCAAAACGATCCGTTCCATCAGCTCCGTGCCGATACCCCGGCCCTGACAGCCGGGAAGCACCATCACGTCCTGCACGTAGAGGAAAATCGTTTTGTCGCCGATCAGCCTGGCATATCCCACCGGCTTCCCGTCCTCCCGTGCGCACACGGCATACAGGGTGCGCTCCAGCGCTTCCTCCACCACGGCGCTGTCTCTTGTTCCCCAGCCCACGGATTCCGTCAGGGCGTTGAATTCATCGGGAGTGATCCCCGCTTCCTCGTAAATGATCATCGCTTTCTCCTTGTTGAATCTGGGGGGGATAAATTGGAGTTTAGCGGGGTGCCCCCGCTGGCAAGACGGGAAGACAGCGAGTGCGATTTTCCAGTGTGTCGCCCGACCAGAAGCGAAATTCCCTTTGCCTCCCCTTGTTTTACAAGGGGAGGTTCTTAGTGCCATCTAGCCTCCAGAATCCAGAATCTAAAATCTAACAACTACTCAGCTCACGTCCAGCTCGTCGGTATATTCTGCGCCGTGCTCGG
>CAZNZS010000062.1:4902-13966 GCA_964577585.1 uncultured Acutalibacter sp. | reverse complement strand
TAATTGCCCCTTTTAGGGGCGGTGCAAACCACCAGTTCTACTGGTGGTTTTGATTAACTTGACAGTTTCCTTTGTGCGCTGCGGGAAGGCAGCTCAAAAAGAACAGATCATTCTTCACTCACAGCGTTTCCGGGGTTCACGTCAATAACGGGCCTTTCATGAAATCTTACCATGACCGCGCAGGCTTCGGCGCGGATAGCTGTCCCCTTCGGTGAGAATTTGTTGTTTCCAACGCCATCTATCAAATCGGCTTTCCTGCATGCGTATACCGCATCCTTTGCCCAGCCGCTTATCCTGCTGTCATCCGCGAAAAGCACAGGGGCTTCCTCTTTTTCCAGATCGGCGTAACGAGCTATGATAGAGCACATCTGCTCTCTTGTGATTGAGGCGTCAGGATGAAAGGCTGTGGGTGACACACCGGTGACATACCCTTTTGCATAGGCCCAGGCTACCGCCTGCTTCATGGTCTTGCTCAGGGAATTGATGTCCCTGAAGCTTGTCCCATTGCCGTCGATCGATGAAAGCTCCACGCCGTCAAGATTTGCAAGGGCCATGACAAACTGGGCTCTGGTTATATTTTTGCCGGGCGTAAAGGTGCCGTTCCCGTTGCCGTTGAAAATTCCGGCGCTGACCGCCTTGTCCACCACGCCAAAATACCAGTTGGCGGAAGTGAAATCGGTAAAGACGCTGCCGTTTGACAATACGGTGGCCATGGCTTCATCGCTTTTCAGGTTTCCTTGGATCACCACCGCCCTGTATGTATATCCGGTCATGTTGTAAAGCGGGCCGGCATACAATTCGGATTTTTCATCGGGAGCGGTGTTGTCGGTGGTAAAGTAAATGGTCCCGCCGGTATATTCCGTGGAAATGGTCACATACCCGTCCTTGCAGGTAATGGTAGGCGCGGTGGATACGTGGCTGGCATACAGGGCACTGACATAGCCCCTGTTTCCTCCGGGAGCCGTTGCTTCGTACCATTTGGAGGAAGAAACTCCCTTTGCGGTGATCACCTCGCCGACGACCTCTCTCAAAATGTTGATCTGGGTATTCAGGGAGAGCGTCGTAACGACTGCCGATTTTGTGGAGGCTTCCTTCCGCAGGTTTACTCCATCGCCGGTGATCTTTCCGTTATATCCCAGCTGAGGTGGGTCTTCCGAAGAAGTTCCGCCGTAGATGATTTCGTAGGTGCTGTCCTTTCCGCTGTATTTTCCCTTCAGGTGATTTACCACCTGTGAGGCGGGAACATAGCGGTCGCTGAGCAAAGAGGTATTCACGGCGGCAAAGCTGCCGTCGGAATTGTAGGCATATCCGTCGCTTCCGATGGTGTAGCCGTCAATGGTGGTGCTCACGTCATATTCATAATCGGTATAATGCACCATCTTTCCGTCCAGAGCGTACCAGCCCTCCACCGGGTATTTCATGCCGTTGTCAAATACATGCCAGGCAGTCCATTCCCTTCCGCTGCCCACTACCGGCTTCCGGAGCATATTGTAGGTGGAATCGCTGTTGTCCGCAGCTTCGTTATTGCCGAGATAAATGCCGATGTGCCCGTAAATGCCGGTGGAGGGCTCGATATGATCCGGCATAGTCAGGGCCAGGCCGTGGATATTGGGGATTCCCTCGCTGATGTCATTGGAGAACACACAGTTGTTTTTGACCTGCCCGGTGGCGCCGCCCTGGCAGTTTCCCAGAGATCCTGTGTCGGAGAAGTAAGCGTAGAGCAAGCCGGCACAGTCAGACACACGGGTATCGCCCACAGTCTGTCCCTTGCCGCCGTACTGGTATTTCCACCCGTCGCGGTGAGCCTTGATTCCATGGGCTGCAAGCCCCAGGGAGGTGGGCGTTGTGGCGGCAAAAGCCGATTGGCCCACCGTGAAGGCGGCACAGACAAGCAGGATAAGTGTCAGCAGGAAACACAAAAGGCGGCGTCCGTTCCTTTTGGATAAAGTTCTTATCATAAACAGTTCCTCTCATTTCATAAGGGATGCTCCGGCCGAATGCCAAAGGGAAGGCGTGCCGGAAAAGAAAAGGTTACAAATCCGTTACATATTAGCACACTTTTTCTTCCATTGCAAGCAAAATGGAAAGAATTAACAGGCTTTTTGGCGAATGAAAGGTCCTCAGGCCCTGCAATGCCTGAAAAAGCGGAAAATGTGAAAACGTCCGAAGGGACCATGCGGCGTTTTATTTTCGGAAATGTCATTGACATTGTCCATGGATTAAAGGATAATATACTTATTATATTTCAACGGGTCAGCGGAAATGAAACGTATGGTTCAAAGCTTGTATTATTTCTTTTGGCCAAACGGAAAGGACGGAATAAAATGAAGCTTGTAAAAAAGAGACTGCTTTGCCTCATCCTCAGCATTTTGGCGCTGTCAAATGTTCTGCCGCTGACAGCGTTGGCGGATACTGCCGTTCCTATTGAAGAAGGGGTCATCTGCAGCGACATGCTGGAAAACGTGGAAGGACTGAACGAGGACAACCTTCTTGAAAGCGTTTCCCCCGGCCTTTCCGTTCCTTCGGCAAATTACGCCGGCGGAGATATGTACAGCCAGCTTACGCAGCGCCAGAAGGCATGCTATACGGCTATCGAAAAGGTGACGATGGCAAATCTCATGGGAAGCCAGATCATTCAGGCAAACGGATACGCTTACCGCCGCGTCATGTTCCAGATCAACGGCATTTCAGGCACCCGTGTAAGCGGCGTGCTGAATAACGGAAGCTTTTCTCCGTCCACAGCAGGAAGAGCTGTGACTAAAGGCGTGTATACCGATATTTGTGCAGCTATTGTGGCGCTGCGGTACGACCGTCCTGATATCCTTTGGCTCAGCCGTGTTCTGTATGGCTACCGTGTGACCCAAACCGCCTCCACCAGCGCCGTCATCACCCATGTTATCGTTGACTTCCATCTGCCCTATGAAGGCCGGGAAAAAACCATGCAGGAAGCCTGCGCCTCCAGAGCAAAGGCCATTGCAGCCCAGGCCTCCGGAGAACCGGACACCTACAGCAAGCTGAAAAGGGTCTATTCACTGTTGGCTGCGGGAAACAGGTATGGCAATGTCGATGATCCCATGGCTCATACCGCATACAGCGCGCTGTTTACGGGAGACGAGTATGATCCCGTCTGCGAAGGCTATGCAAAGGCCATAAAGCTGGTCTGCGACTATCTTGACATTCCCTGCGTCCTTGCCTCAAGCACTACCCATATGTGGAATAACGTAAGAATGGACGATGGATATTGGTATATTCTGGATCTTACGTGGGATAACAGCAGCGCCAGCGGGGAAGTCAGATCCAACTACTTCCTGATTGGTTCTGAGTCCCAGATAAACGGAGAGGTCTTTTCCAAACAAAAGGATCACATCGAGGAAAATCCCTATGTAAGCTACTATAATCAAGCAAAGAATAACCTCAATATGCTGACCTTGCGGTTCCCCAAAAAGAACACCGAAGCGTATGAGTACATCGGCGCGGACCGCAAGCCCGGATACTTCCCGGACGTTCAGCGTGGCGTATGGTATTTCGATCCCATTCAGTCGGCTTACGAAATGGGTCTGTTTGAAGGTGACGACAAGGGGAATTTCAATCCCAACAACCGGATCACCAGAGCCCAATTTGTAAAGGTAATGGCAGCGGCCCTTGACGTGGATCTTACCGGGTACACGGCTTCTTCCTTCAAGGATGTGCCTGCCGGCAGGTGGTTCACCCCCGCGGTGGCGTGGGCAAAGGAATCCGGTGTTGTAGGCGGCTATGAAGATGGAACATTCCGCCCTAATGCCAACATTTCACGTCAGGAGATGTGCGTGATCATCTCGCGCACCCTGAAATCACAGCCCGATAAACAGGCCTTTGCCTTCCCGGATGACCGGAAGATCAGCGGCTGGGCAAAGGACGGGGTCTATACCTGCTATGCGCTTGGACTGGTACAGGGCGATGATAAGGGAAATTTCTCTCCCGGAAACAGCACCCTTCGCAGCCAGGCGGCCGTGGTGTTTACAAGATATGCCGCTCTCGGAGAAGAATATCTTCCCGCGGCGTGAGCTTGTTCCGAAATAAACAGACTGGAAGGGAGACCCGTCGTTGGACGGGTTTCCTTTTTTGAGAAAAAGATATCCACGGTTTTTGTTGACAAAACCGCCATAAAATAAGATAATAAAGATTCAGAACGCAAATACGCGATTACTTGAAAACCGTCCGGCAGAAAAGCATAAACCAGGCTTTCCTGTTCCGGCGCTGAATAGGAGTGAAGATCTTGAGTAAGGAGCTTGCAAAGGCCTATGAGCCTCAGGAAGTGGAAAAGCGAATTTACGATTTCTGGATGAAGGGCGGCTGGTTCCATGCGGAGCCGGATCCCAAGAAAAAGCCCTATACCATTATGATGCCGCCGCCCAATGTTACGGATCAGCTGCACGTTGGTCATGCCATGACCATGACCACCCAGGATGTGCTGATCCGTTGGAAGCGTATGCAGGGCTATTCCGCCCTTTGGCTTCCCGGTACGGACCACGCGGCGTTGGCCACGGAAGTCAAAATCGTGGAGGCTCTGGCAAAAGAGGGCATCAAGAAGGAAGACCTGGGCCGGGAAGGCTTTATGAAGTATGCCTGGGCCTGGAACGATAAATACGGCGGCCGTATTACCGAGCAGCTCAAGCTCCTGGGAAGCTCCGCGGACTGGGACAGGCAGCGGTTCACCATGGATGAAGGCTGCTCCAAAGCCGTGCGCCATGTCTTTGTTAAGCTGTATGAAAAGGGCTTGATCTATCGGGGCGAGCGCATGACAAACTACTGCGCTCACTGCGGTACGGCTCTTTCCGATGCCGAGGTGGAGTTTGAGGAAAAGGAAGGCTCCTTCTGGCACCTTCGCTATCCTCTGGCAGACGGCTCCGGCTATGTGGAGCTTGCCACTACCCGCCCGGAAACCATGCTGGGTGATACCGCCGTGGCGGTGCATCTCGATGACGAGCGCTACAAGAATATCATCGGTAAGAACGTGATCCTGCCTTTGGTCAACAAAGAAATTCCCGTGGTTGCCGATGAGTATGTGGAAATGGATTTCGGCACCGGCGTGGTGAAGATCACTCCCGCTCACGACCCCAACGACTTTGAGGTGGGCAAGCGCCACGATCTTCCCGTTATCACGATCATGGACGCTGCCGGAAATATCAATGAGAACGGCGGAAAATACCAGGGCCTCAGCATGATGGAGGCCAGAAAGCAGATCGTCAAGGATCTGGAAGAAGGCGGATACCTCATCAAGGTAGAGCCTATCAAGCACAATGTGGGCACATGCCACCGCTGCCATACGCCTATTGAACCCCGGGTGTCCACCCAGTGGTTCGTAAAGATGGAGAGCATGGCAAAGCCTGCCATAGAGGCTGTGCGCAGCAAAAAGGTGCGCATCATTCCCGAACGCTTGGAAAAGGTCTACTACAACTGGATGGAGAACATCAAGGACTGGTGTATTTCCCGCCAGATCTGGTGGGGACATCAGATCCCCGCCTGGTACTGCGATGACTGCGGAAAGGTATTCGTAAGCGAGGAAGATCTCACAGTCTGTCCCGTGTGCGGAAAGCCTCTGCGCCGGGATGAGGATACCTTAGACACCTGGTTCTCTTCCGCCTTGTGGCCCTTCTCCACGTTGGGCTGGCCGGAGGAAACCGAAGACCTGAAGTATTTCTATCCCACAAACACCCTGGTAACGGGCTGGGATATCATCTTCTTCTGGGTAGCCAGAATGATATTCTCCGGCATTGAGCAGACCGGTGAAGTTCCCTTTGATACCGTGTTCTTCCACGGCCTGGTGAGAGATGCCCAGGGCCGGAAGATGAGTAAATCCCTGGGCAACGGCATCGACCCGGTGGAGGTCATAGACAAATACGGTGCCGACGCTCTGCGGCTTACCATCATCACCGGGACAAGCCCCGGAAACGATACCCGGTATTCCGATGAGAAGGTGGCCGCCAGCCGCAATTTTGCCAACAAGATCTGGAATGCTGCCCGCTTTATCCACATGAACATTGACGGACATGATGTGCCCGGCACTCTGCCTGAGAAACTGACCCTGGAAGATAAGTGGATCGTCAGCAAGTTTAACACCGTGGCAAGAGACATGACCGAAAACCTTGAAAAGTTCGAGCTGGGTGTAGCTGTCCAAAAGGTGTACGACTTCATGTGGGGAGATTTCTGCGACTGGTATATCGAGCTGAGCAAGGGCCGCATGGATGATAACAACAGGCGTGTGCTTGTGTGGGTGCTGAGCAATACCTTAAAGCTGCTGCATCCCTTTATGCCCTTTATCACCGAGGAGATCTGGCAGAGCCTGCCCCACGAGGGAGAAGCCCTGATGATCGCCCCCTGGCCCGTTTATGACGAGGCCCTTTCCTTCCCCAGGGAAGAAAACGAGATGGACAAGGTGATGGAGCTCATTACCGCTGTGCGCACCCGCCGCAGCGAAATGAATGTGCCGCCTTCGAAGAAAGCCCACCTGTATGTGGAAACCGGGGATCCCTCCGCGTTTGAAGCGGAGCGCGATTCCATTTCCCGCCTGGCCTATTGCAGTGAGCTGAAGATCGGTGAAAGTGTAGACGCCCCCGCCGGCGCCGTCACCGTGGTGACCTCCGCCTGTAAGGGATATCTGCCCATGGACGATCTGGTGGATAAAGAAGCCGAGATCGCCCGGCTCCAAAAGGAGCTGGAAGGCGCCAGAAAGCAGCTTCAAAATGCCGAGGCCAAGCTCCAGAATGAGGCTTTTATCGGCAAAGCGCCTCAGAACGTCATTGATGGCGTGAAGGGCAATGCCGAAAAGCTTCGGGAAAAGGTGCGCATGATTGAGGAATCCTTAAAGACCTTTCAGTAAAACAAGAAGCGTGACGGTGGAAAAATACTATTTTTCTTCTCGTTGACACGTTTCCCCCAAATATTTGTTTTCTCTATTGTAGAATAGCCCTGAGAAGAGCGGACAAGCCGTTTTTCTCAGGGCTGTTTTTTGTCCGTTTTGCTTTGAAAACAGAAATAGAAGGAATGTGATTTGATGAACGTGCAGCTAAGCTACAAGGACGGAGTTCTCACCGCCAGATTGAGCGGGGAGATCGATCACCACAACGCCCGGGAAATGCGGGAGGCCATCGACGACACCTCTCAGAAGCTGAAACCCTACTGCCTGCGGATGGATTTTACGGAGGTCCCCTTTATGGACAGCTCCGGCATTGGCCTTGTGCTGGGGAGAGTGAGGCTTTATCAGTTCTGGCGAGGCCATGTGGTGCTTTGCGGGCTTTCTCAAAATCTTGATAAGATGGTGGAGCTTTCGGGGATCTCTTCTCTGGCTGCCATTGAGAGGAGGGCTGGCTGATGAAACCGGTGAATCAGACTCAGATCACATTCCCTTCCAATTCCGTAAACGAGGGCTTTGCCCGGGCGGTGGTGTCTGCTTTCCTTGCCCAGCTGGATCCCACAGTGGCCGACCTTACCGAGCTGAAAACAGCCGTGTCGGAGGCCGTCACCAATTCCATCGTTCACGGGTACCGGGAAAAGCTTGGTACCGTGTACATAACCGTAAAGATTTTTGAAAACGGAAAAACGGTGGTGCGTATCCGGGATAAAGGCTGCGGGATCCCCGATATCCATCAGGCAATGGAGCCGCTTTACACCACCGGGGGCGAGGAACGTGCCGGTCTGGGCTTTTCCGTTATGCGCAGCTTCTGCGACAGTGTCCGCGTGACTTCCAGTGTAGGCAAGGGCACCAGCGTGACGCTGACAAAGCGCTTTGCGCCGAAGGAATGAGCCGTGAGATCGGAACAGGAAAAAGCGGCGGATCGTTTTATCGAAGAAAACCTGGGCCTGGTTCGTCTGTGCGCCGGCAGGTTTACCGGGAAGGGTCTGGAATATGACGACCTGTTTCAAGCAGGCTGTGTTGGCCTGCTGAAAGCGGCGGAAAACTTTGACGCCGAAAGGGGCCTGAAATTTTCCACCTATGCCGTTCCGGTGATCCTTGGGGAAATGCGCCGTCTTTTTCGAGAAGGCAGCGCCCTTCGTATTTCTCGGGGCATGAGAGATCTGGGCAAGCAGGCTCGGGAGGCAGCAGACAGCCTTCGTGCTGAAACAGGGCATGATCCTACCGTGGCAGCTATCGCGAAACGCATGAATGTCACGGTGGAACGCGCCGCCCTTGCGCTGGGAACGACCCTTGCGCCGGTGTCATTGACCGGTGGGGAAGAAGGGGAGGAAATCGAAATTCCCGTGGAAGCGCCGG
Organism: uncultured Acutalibacter sp.; assembly: GCA_964577585.1. Classification (GTDB taxonomy): domain Bacteria; phylum Bacillota; class Clostridia; order Oscillospirales; family Acutalibacteraceae; genus Acutalibacter. The sequence continues at coordinate 5,715 of CAZNZS010000062.1, read as the reverse complement.
AAGAAAAAGTAGCTGACCGCATTACCCTGAGAAGCCTTTTGCTGTCCTTGGAAGAAAAAGACAGAAAGCTTCTTGAATATAGGTACTTTTGCGGAAAAACCCAAACGGCCACCGCGGAGCTTCTTCACATGACTCAGGTGCAGGTGAGCCGCCGGGAAAAGAAGCTGCTTCTTTTCCTCAGGAAGGAAATGGAATGTTGAAGCAATTTAGACCAGCCTGCGATGGTGACGAATCCGTGACTGAGAGCGGCCTGCCTTTTTGGCAGGCGCTTTTTCATTCCGGAAGATAGATTGTCATAGAAAAGTTGCTGCGGTTGTCAAAGATAATAAGCTGATTTTTAAAAGACAATTTACAAAAGGTGAGGCAGATGATAGAATACTTGTAAAGGATCTGTCCGAATGCGTTTTGAAACACATTTTTCCTATCGTGTTCGTGTCGTTCTCGAAAATTTTCCCTGAAGCGTGAATGGATCTTAGCTCTACAGTCGTATTAGCAGTGAAAGCAAAAATAAATTGCTGAATATTTTGGAGGGAAAATCATGAAAAAAGCTTTGTTCAGTATTTTGACAGCGATTGCCGCAGTATGGATGATAACAGTCGGTGCCCTTGCCGCACAGCCCGGAACGGTGGGCTCCTGCGGCGAGTATGCATGCGGGCGGGGTGGAAACTATGTAGACATTGACAGGGACGGCGTTTGCGATAATTGCGGGCGAAAAAGCCTGCACTGTATTTCGCAGACCGTGCTGGAAAGCCTGCGGTCCATTTCAAAGACAGTGTTGGAAAAGTGTTACGTAGACGCGGACGGCGACGGTGT
>CAZNZS010000062.1:0-4802 GCA_964577585.1 uncultured Acutalibacter sp. | reverse complement strand
TTGCGATAACTATAACGGATGGCAGGGGAACGGAGCAGCCGGAAACGGACAGGGCTGCGGTTTTGTAGACGCGGACGGCGACGGCGTTTGCGATAACTATAACGGATGGCAGGGGAACGGAGCAGCCGGAAACGGACAGGGCGGCGGCTTTGTAGATACGGACGGCGACGGCGTTTGCGATAACCGGACAGGCGGTCAGGGCAGGGGGCATGGAAACGGCCATCATGCCGGACGCCGCAGATAAATAAAGGGAATGAGATATGCGGAGCGAACAGGAAGTAAACAGGGCTGTTGAACAGTATGCGGATACAGTTCAGCGGATCTGCATGGTGCATTTGAAAAATCATGACGACACCGAGGACATATTTCAAACAGTGTTTTTGAAGTATGCCCTTAGCTCTGCTTCATTTGAAAGTGAGGAGCATGAAAAGGCATGGATAATACGAGTAACGATAAATGCCTGTAAGGACTTCCTGAAGAGTTTTTTCCGCAGAAGGACCGTTCCTCTGGATGAGATCATAGAGCAGCCTGCGGCGGTTTCAGACCACCGGGACGTGCTGGAAGCGGTACTTTCGCTTCCGCTGAAATATAAGGAAGCAGTGTATCTCCATTATTTTGAGGGGTATTCCGCCCCGCAGATCAGCCGGATCCTCGGAAAAAACGTGAATACGGTGTATACGCTTTTGAACCGTGCCAAACTGCTTTTGAAGGAAAGCCTGGGAGGTGACCGATATGAGGAATGAGATACAAGCTGTTTTCCGTGAGATCCATGCGGAGGAAGAGTTGAAGAACCGTACCCTTGCCTTTATTTCTGAAAAGACCCATGTCTTTTCCGGGAAGGGAACGAGAAAAGGACTTCGCCTTGCGGTTGCCTCTGTTTGCGCATGCCTGGTTCTGATGGTCCTGGGTGGAGTGTGGCTTTTCTTTTCTCCTGTATGCGCCATCAGTATCGATATCAATCCCTCTTTGGAATTGGGCGTTAACCGGTTTGAACGGGTCGTTTCGGTCACGGGATTCAACGAAGATGGGGAAAAGCTTTCAAACTCCCTTAACCTGAAATACCGGAGCTATACCGATGCCATTGAAGAGATCCTGGAAGAGGATACGGTTGTTCCTCTGCTCGGGGATGGAGAGCTGGTGATCACCGTTGTGGGGGAAGAAGAGGAAAAGTCCTCTGATATGCTTGCAGAGATCGAATCCTGCGCGGCGAAGCACGCAAACGCTCACTGTGCCATCGCGTCGTCGGAAGAGTGTGCACCGGCTCACGAAGAAGGGTTTTCCTGCGGAAAATATAAAGCCTACCTTGAACTGAAAGAGCTGGATCTGGAAATTACCGCCGAAGAAGTGCAGGGCATGACCATGCGGGAGATCAGAGACAGGATCGCTTTACTGACCGAAAAAAGTGAAGCAGAGCCTGCCTCAGGTGTGAAAACTGTTTCAGGTGCAGAGCCAGAAACTCAGGAAAACGTCGGAAACGAACATCACGGCAACGGCGCCCATAACGGCAGCGGAAGCGGTCATCATGGCCGGCAGAACGGAAATGGCGCCGGAGACGGCAACGGGAAAAGAAAAAGAGGAAACGGATAACAAGAAAAAGCAAGCGGCAAGTCCTTTCAAAGGACTTGCCGCTTGCTTTTTAAATGAGTCTGGATTTCATTCACAGATAAAAGGATTGCCCTTCTTTTTTCGGCCGCAGATCCGAGGGAAGGATCGAAAAAAGGGAAACATCCACAATTCCTTTGTCCGGCCAATAAACGCCTTCCCGAATGGTCCCTTCCTTTTGAAAGCCGCAGCGCTCCAGCACCAGAATCCCCCGGTAGTTGATGGGCAGCGCATAGGCCTGGATTCTGTTTAATTCCACCTTATTGAGCAGATATTCCGTCACTTCCCGCACCGCGGCTGAGGCAAAGCCCTGTCCGGTAAAGCGGCGGTGCAGCATGAACCGGATGGTGCAGGATTCTATGGTCTGGTCGATATCGGAAATTTCAAAAAAGCCCACAAGCTGGTGCTCTCCTCCGTTGGGATAAATCCCGAGAATAATAGCCCGCTTTTCCCGGAAAAGAATATCCGCCTGGCGAAGCCTGGAGGCGCATTCCGCTTTTGTTTGCACAGCGGCAGTAGGGGCAAAGCGGTAGTTCTCCTCGTCTCCCATGATTTCCCATAAAGACCGCAGGTCCAACTCTGTCATGCGGGTCAGCGTTACCTTGCTGCCGGTAATGAAAGGAAAGCTGGAAAATAACAAGCTGCTTTTCATTTTAGATTCTCCTTGCCTTATTCGATCATGTCCAGAAGCTGCAGGGGAAAGGCAATTTCCGGAGCGTTTTCTGTTTTCCCGAAACCATAAGCCGCGTGGATGAAGGGCACTCCCGCTTTTTCCGCGGATTCCTGGTCAAGCTTTGTGTCTCCCACGTAAACAGGAGCCTTTAAGCCGTTGCGCTTTACCACCAGCCCGATATTTTCCCATTTTTCTTTCCCGGTGCGGCCGATGTATTCATAGTCCGTAATGCAGGAGGCAAATCCATGGGCCTCCAAAAAGCTTTCAATATAACCGTGATTGCAGTTGCTTACAATGAAAAGGGGCACCTGCTTGGAAAGCCCCTGAAGCAGTTCTTCGATCCCCTCATACAGCTTCCCGCCGTGGGCCCGCAGATACTGGTTTTCCGCTTCGCAGCAGAGATCGAAAATTTCCAGGCCGCGCTTTTCAGTCAAATAGGGAAAAAGCGTGTGAACAAGCTGAGGCGCGGTCATGCCCATAACACCCTCAAGTTCTTTAATGGTGGGCGGCTCGGTCACGTCCGGAACGTGCTTGAGCGCTTCCGCCCAGGAAATGGAGATCTCCTTTGTGGAATTCCAAAGGGTGCCGTCCAAATCAAATAGGATCCCGTCATATTTCATAGCGTTTCTTCCCTCTTTAAATAGTTTTGGGTGTACGGGCAGATCTCAATACACTTTCCACAGAGCGTGATTTCATGTCCTGTGCGTTTCAGGGCAAGCTTCCTGGCGGCCTTGCGGCAGGCCTCCACATCTACGAGTTGTTCCCGGTTTACGGAGACGTCCCAAAGTGTTCCCTGAATAGCCTTTCCGGGGCAGGCGTTTTTGCACTGCTCACAGTCTCCGCACCTGGAAGCTGTGACCGGCGTGCCGAAACGATCAAAAGGGGCGTTTGTAAGCACCGAGGTAAGCCTTACGGCCGGGCCGAATTCCGGCGTTACCAGAAGCGCGGACTTCCCGATCCAGCCCAGCCCGGATCGTGTAGCACAGGTCTTGTGCGGCATGGCAGTTCGGTATCCGGCGCTTTCGACCACTGTGGTAGTGGTCTGGGCCTTTGCGGCAAATCCCTTTTCTATAATAAATAGGCAGCGGCCAATTCCGCCAATGTATCAAGCTTTGCGTTTAAGGAATGATAAGCCTCAAAATACTCTGTTGTGGGCCCGTCAGTGATGCCCAGCACGATCTCCCGCGGGATCCTTACCACCATGGAAATACAGTGGGTAAGCGTGGCGGCTTCGCCGGAGATCTCTTCAAGATCACCGAACCCCACCAGATCAGCGCCTTTTTCAAGCAGCAGCGTTTTCAATTCCTGTGTTGCGATCCTCATTTCTTCTCTCCGATAAAATCATATGGCGTCTGCTGATACACGTAATAATTGAGCCAGTTGGAAACCAGCAGATGGGCGTTGCTCCGCCAGGTAAAGGGCGGAGTTTTGGTGTCGTCGTCGTCAGGAAAATAGTTATAGGGCACCTTGGGATTCAGCCCCTTGTTGATATCCCGGAAATATTCCTTGGCCAGGGTATCTCTGTCGTATTCCGCGTGGCCTGTCACAAAGAATTGCCGCCCGCCGCGCTGGGCAATGATATGCAGCCCCGCAAGATCCGAAACCGCCAGCGGGATCAGCTGATCGCATTTGAGCACATCGTCAAGCCGCACTTCCGTATACCGGGAATGCGGCGCAAAGTAGTTGTCGTCAAATCCGCGCACCAGTGGGTGATAGGGATTAAGCACCTTGTGATTATAGATGCCGCTGAGCTTTTCCGGCAGCGGATATTTCTGGATCCCGTAATGATAGTAAAGCCCAGCTTGAGCGCCCCAGCAGATATGAAGCACGGAGTACACGTTTTCCTTGCTCCACTCCATGATATTACACATTTCGTCCCAGTAATCCACTTCTTCGAAGGGAATCTGCTCCACAGGCGCGCCCGTTATAATGAGGCCGTCAAACTTTTCCGATTTCACATCGTCAAAGGTGCGGTAAAAGGTATTCAGATGAGAAGCACTTGTGTTTTTGCTCACATGGCTTGCGGTGTGAAGCAATTCAACATCCACCTGCAAGGGAGTATTGCCTAAAAGGCGCAAAAGCTGCGCCTCTGTTTCCAGCTTTGTAGGCATCAAATTCAAAATGGCGATCTTTAAAGGACGAATGTCCTGCAAAGCAGCTCTTTCATGGGTCATGACAAATATGTTTTCGGATTCCAGCACTTCAACAGCCGGCAGCTCCGCCTGAATACGTATCGGCATACCTTACGTTCTCTCCTTAATATAAAATGAAAGTTGAATTAAGAAAGGATTTTCGAAAATTTACTCTTGCCAAAGGGCGGGACCTGTGGTATAAATGATAGCACACAGATCCGAAGCGCCGCAAATCGCTTTTCCATTATAACACCGGAACCTGTCTTTGTACAGAAAATTGCCGGGGATTTGTCGAAAAAGGTGCGCCCCAAATTCTCTTTTAAAAATTTTTTAAAAAAAGTGAAAAAAAGAGTTGACAAGGGGTATAGGGATGTGATAAGATAGTCAAGCGCTCG
>CAZNZS010000061.1:12136-14292 GCA_964577585.1 uncultured Acutalibacter sp. | reverse complement strand
GATTGCTTCGGGTCAGGAATTCCTTGGCGGAATAAACGCCCTTTAAGGACTCGCCTGGTATGTTGCTGAAATGGGGCAGGCCGGCGCCGGAAGCGATAAACACGGCTTCAAAACCCTGCTCAAACAGCTCGTCAACGGTCAAGGTCTTGCCGATAACGATATTGGTCTCCATATCCACACCCATCGCGGTCAGGTTATCGACCTCTTGCTGCACGATGGCCTTGGGAAGACGAAACTCGGGAATCCCATAAACCAGCACACCGCCAGCGGTATGCAGAGCTTCGTATACGGTTACCTGATATCCCTTCTTCGCAAGATCGCCGGCACAGGTCAGGCCGGAAGGGCCGGAACCGACAATGGCGACCTTATGTCCGTTGGAAGGAACGGGCTGGGGTTTTTCAGTGGCGTGGGCATTGTGCCAGTCGGCAACAAAGCGCTCCAAACGGCCGATACCTACAGGCTCGCCCTTGATGCCGCGAACACATTTGCTCTCGCACTGAGTTTCCTGAGGGCAAACACGGCCGCACACGGCAGGCAGACTGGAGGATACGTTGATCACCTGATAAGCGCCCTCAAAATCACCTTCCTTGATCTTGGCAATAAACTCAGGAATATGGATATTTACAGGGCATCCGCTTACGCAGGGCATATTTTTACAGTTGAGGCACCGCATGGCCTCATCAATAGCAACCTCTTCAGAATAGCCGGTGGCGACTTCCTGAAAGTTATGCGCGCGAACCGCAGCCTCCTGAGTGGGCATGGGGTTCTTCTTCGGATTCATATTGGCTGGCATTTCTAGCATCTTCCTTTCCACGGCCCGAAAGCTTTAGGCAATGCGATCAGGCCGATAAGCGTGTTTTCGTTTTTATTTTCTAAAGAGATTGCAGGTTTCTTCATAGGCGTGACGTTCGAAATCATGATACATTGCGCCTCTTGACATGGCCTCGTCAAAATCCACCTCATAGCCATTAAAATCAGGGCCGTCTACACAGGCAAACTTTGTCACCTTTTTGCCGTCCTGATTCAGGGTAAGACGGCAGCCGCCGCACATGCCCGTGCCATCAATCATGATGGGGTTCATGGACACAGTGCAGGGAATTCCCGTGGGCTTGGTGGCAGCAACGACAAACTTCATCATGATCAACGGACCGATAGTAATGACCTCGTCAAAGGTCTCACCTGCCCCGAACATTTCATTAAGAGGAACACACACATTGCCTTCTCTGCCGTAAGAACCATCGTCAGTCATGACAAACAGACGATCGGAAGCGGCACGGAATTCATCCTCCAAAATGAGAAGATCCTTGGATCGGAAGCCGATGACCGAGGTCACGTCGCATCCCATATTGTGCAGCTTCTGAGCGATGGGCAGCGCAATGGCGCAGCCCACGCCGCCGCCGACGATGCAAACCTTTTTGAGGCCCTCGGTATGAGTAGCAACGCCCAAAGGCCCTACAAAGTCATGGAGAGAATCGCCTTCCTCCAGATGATTCAGCTTCTCGGTAGTAGCGCCGACCACCTGGAAAATGATGGAAACGATGCCTTTTTGGCGGTCATAACCGGCCACAGTAAGAGGAATGCGTTCGCCTTCGGCGTCCACACGCAAAATGATAAACTGTCCCGGTTCTGCTTTTGCGGCAACAAAGGGCGCTTCAATGTCCATTTTTGTCACCGTAGGGTTCAACACTTTTTTGCCTACAATTTTGTACATAGCAGTTACTCCTTATTTAATTGATCCCTGATTAATAAGATTATAACGCACATATTTCACCAGGTCAATGCCATCCGTTCAAAAAACACCGAAAATCATACCCAATTCATTCAGAAAAAGGGAAAAGCTCTTTTCTCTGCCATAAAAGAGGAGAGCAGGCGTTTTTGCCCGCTCTCCCACGATAGTACGAAAAGCAAATCAGATAACCGGATATGGATCAGAAATCCACCTCGGTGTCGTAATAGCAGCACTTCAGCAGCTTTTCCATTTCCTCCTGGCTGGGCTGACGGGGGTTGGAACCGGTGCAGGCGTCGCCGATAGCGTTCTTGGCGATCTCAGGCAGTCTCTCCAGGAACACATTCTCAGGAACAAAGCCGTTCTCGGTGGGATAGCTGTCTGCACCGTAGTTTTTGATGCAGTGAGGGATCTTCAGAGCATCGTTCAT
>CAZNZS010000061.1:0-12036 GCA_964577585.1 uncultured Acutalibacter sp. | reverse complement strand
AGCTGTCTGCACCGTAGTTTTTGATGCAGTGAGGGATCTTCAGAGCATCGTTCATACTGCGCAGATGCTTGATGAGAAGCTGTACCTTCTCGTCATCATTAGCACCGCCAAGACCCATAAAATCAGCAATTTCGCCATAACGCTTCTTTGCCTCAGGATCCTTTGCGTTATAGGCAATAACCTTGGGCAAATACATGGCGTTTGCGGCGCCGTGAATGATGTGGGCACCGTAATCGGCAAAGGCAGCACCGGTCTTGTGAGCCATGGAGTGAACAATACCCAGAAGAGCGTTGGAGAAAGCCATACCGGCCAGGCACTGAGCATTATGCATGCTGTCACGCTTTGCCATATCGCCATTGTAGGAATCTACCAGATCGTTCTGGATCATTTTGATGGAATGGAGAGCCAGAGGATCGGAGTAATCGCAATGAGCGGTGGAAACATAAGCTTCGATAGAGTGGGTCATGGCGTCCATACCGGTATGAGCAACCAGCTTCTGAGGCATGGTCTCAGCCAGATCGGGATCAACGATGGCAACATCAGGCGTAATCTCGAAGTCAGCGATGGGATACTTGATGCCCTTGGAATAGTCGGTGATGATGGAGAATGCAGTGACCTCGGTAGCAGTACCGGATGTAGAAGAAATAGCACAGAAATGGGCCTTCTTGCGGAGCTTGGGCAAACCAAATACCTTGCACATATCCTCAAAGGTGACCTCGGGATATTCATACTTAATCCACATGGCCTTGGCAGCATCGATAGGAGAGCCACCACCCATGGCAATGATCCAGTCAGGCTGGAACTTCTGCATGGCCTCTGCACCCTTCATAACGGTTTCTACAGAGGGATCGGACTCGATGCCTTCAAAAAGCTCAACCTCCATGCCTGCTTCCTTCAGATAGGAAACAGCCTTATCCAAAAAGCCAAAACGCTTCATGGAACCGCCGCCGACACAAACGATGGCTCTCTTTCCTTCCAGAGTCTTCAATGCTTCCAGGGAGCCTTTGCCGTGATACAGATCACGGGGAAGTGTAAATCTTGCCATAAAAACCAGCCTCCAAATAGTATTGTAAATTTCTTTGGACCGGAATTCCCGATCTTTTGGGAGAATGTTAAATTTGTAACGTTCTCTTTGTTAAGAATATAACACATAGGCGGTGCTTTGTCAAGTCATTTTCCATCTCCAATAAAAATTTTTCGCGGTATATCATCGCGGAAATGATTGTGCACAGTTGTCCACAGTATCTTTCAAAAAACAAAACCGACCTTCATCACACAGCGAAATTGCGTCTGAAAATCGGTTATCGAAGCTTTTTGCCTCTTTGAAAGAAATTGCCTGAGATAGCTGTAAGACCGTGAGTACAGATTTTTGGGGAAAAGTATTTTTGAAAAAGAAAAAGCGGACGCTATCTGCAGAACCTCACAAAAAAGGGCCGCGAAAGCTAAACAGCCCGATACTGCTCCTGAAGCCAGTTCTGAATTTCTTCCAAGCCCTCCTCCGTCATGGGGAAGGATTTTTCTGTCTTGCTTTCGGCACGTTCAAAGCACAGATCGCTTTGCCAAGCATATGCCGTCAAAGATCCGTTCTCCTTATCCGGACGCACCAGATAGCGAAGCACCGTGCCGGTAACCGGGTTTTTCGTACATCCGCCGGTAAATGTGTTTCCTTCAGTAAAAAAGGTGATTTTCTGTAAATCAAGTATTGGTGTTTCCATAGAGGCAACTCCTTCTTCCTTGCTACTGTAATTTCGTTTATTATACAGCAAGCTCCGCCGCTCTGCAACAAAAGCCGTATTTTGCATACCAGCCTTCCACGCAGCATAAGCATACTGTGATAAAACAGCCTGAAAGGCGGCTTTCACCATGACAATACATGTTGTACGGCCCGGGGATACGGTATGGAGCCTTGCACGTCAATATCGTGTTTCCCCCAGCCGAATTATCAGTGATAACGGAATACGGAATTCACAGAACCTCGTAGTAGGCCAGGCTCTGCTGATCCTCATTCCAAAAACGATTTACACAGTTCGTCCGGGAGATACTCTTGAGTCCGTATCAAATCAATTTGATGTTTCGGTTCTTCGGCTGCTGCAATACAATCCTGAGTTGACTGCCGCAGGATATCTGCGCGCCGGACAATCCATCGTGATCGATTTTCAGGAGGAACCCATCCGCGAGATTGCCATAAATGGTTATGCCTATCCCAGTATCCGACAGGATGTTTTTCTGCACACTCTTCCCTACCTCACCTATTTGACCATTTTCGGCTACGGATTTACCGAAAGCGGAGAGCTTATCACCATTGAGGATCAGGAAATGATCAACCAGGCTTACCAATATGGAGCCGCACCGGTCATGCTGCTCACTTCCCTTACGGAGGATGGAAATTTCAGTAGCCAGCGAGCCGGAATGCTGTTCCGTGACATCCGCCTTCAGGATAAGGTATTTGATCAGATCATAGCTGTCATACATGAAAAGGGATATCTGGGTCTTGATCTTGATTTTGAATTTGTAAACACAGAAGACGCAGGAGATTTCCAGAATTTTATAAGACGGGCAACAGAACGGCTTCACAGAGAAGGCTTTTTTGTAAATGTGGATCTGGCTCCGAAAATTTCCGCAGACCAGGAGGGCCTGTTATATGAAGCTCATGATTACGCTGCCATTGGCGCACTGGCAGACACCGTTCTTCTGATGACCTACGAATGGGGATATACCTATGGTCCTCCCATGGCGGTCGCGCCGCTCAACAAAGTGGAGCAGGTCGCCCGATACGGCGCTTCCGTCATACCACCTGAAAAGATCCTGCTTGGGATCCCGAACTACGGATACGATTGGATATTGCCCTTTGAAAAAGGAGTTACCCGCGCCACAAGCATAGGAAACGAGTATGCTGTGGAAATCGCCCAGCGGCACGGCGTTCCCATTCAATTTGACGAACCCTCCTATTCCCCAACCTTTGAATACCGGGGAAATCAGGAAAGAAAGCACGTGGTATGGTTTGAAGGCGCAAGAAGCATAAAAGGAAAATTTGAGCTTGCCGACAAGCTTTCCCTGCGGGGCGGCGGGTATTGGAACATCATGCGGCCATTTCGGCAGAACTGGGCTTTTGTATCAGCTCAATACAACATCCAGAAGCTTGTATGAGGCTGCCGCAAAAGCTTTTATCCCGGTGTGCGCCTGTAAAGATACGCCCGCTTCTCTTTACCGACACGTTCCACGGCGTTTACGGAAAACAGTACATTAACAGCCACGGAAGCTTTTGGTCCGGTAAGCTTCGCCGCTTTTCCAAACTCTTTGACGGTAAAGATCTCGGGAAGCGTCTCCGGGATTAGCTTTTTGTAATCTTCAGGTGTGGAGATCCACACTTCGTCAATAAGGTCGATGGGATAGCGGTCATATTTTGTCGCTCTGATTTTCTGATGCGGTCCGTAGCCGTCCTTCAAGCGATAATCCTCGGTTTCCAGCATAAGGATGCAGAAGCTCAATCCTTTTCTGCCCAAAAAGGGCTTTAGCTTGTATAATTCCGGCAGTATTTCGCAGGCGGTAGGCCGCCTCGTGGTCTTTTTCGGCGGCGCCGCAGTGCCGTCCTTCTCCACCCAAATGAGCCAATTTATCGCCGGAACGGGATATACAACGGTTACCGGCGCAATATCGAGAAAAGCGTTCAGCTTGCTTCTCAGGCGTTCAAAGCCACGTGTCTGTATCTCCACAATACCCTGTTCATTGCACACATCCGCCACATAATTTCCCACCCGCATCTCATGGTGCTCCGGCACAGGATCAAAATACAGCTTTAAAGCAGCGTGAAGAGATTTTTCCCCAAGCGTACCGATGCCCCGGCGAACGCCGGACCCTTCCATCATGGCACGGCAAGCTGTCAAAAACGCGGTTTTATCCATTGGCGTTTTCCAATCCGACGTGGAAAAGGCGGGCAAAATTTTCATACAGGATCTTTCTGTTAAGCTCTTCGCTTAACTGCAGATCAAAAAAGCGCCTGATTTCTTCAATGGGATCCCACATTGGAAAATCCGTGCCGAACATGGTGCGGTCAGCGCCAAAATGAGCAATACTGCGCCTTGCCTGCTCTCTGTTCAAAGCAAAAAGCGAGCTGGAAGTATCCACGTAAACATTGGTGCCCCGCAGTTCCTTTCTGGCGTCTTCCCACTCTGTATACCCCCCTAAATGGGCAGCAATGCACGTAAAATCAGGTATTTTTTCGATCACATGCAAAAGCCTTCGTGGAGAAGAAAAATCTGTGCGGCTGTCTCCGGTGTGAAAAAGGACAGGCAGCCCCCTCCGGTTCGCTTCCTGATAAAAGGGAAGCATCTTAGGATCATCGATATAGAACTCCTGAAAATCGGGGTGGAGCTTTATCCCTTTAAGCCCTCTGGCCTCAATATCGTCCAGTTCAGCTTCAATGTCCTCTACATCCTGATGCCAGGCGGCGAGGCCGATAAATTTCGGATATTCAGAACACTTCTTTTCGATAAACTCGTTGATGGAACGCACCTGTGCCACCTTTGTGGCAACAGAACATACCAGAAACACATCTGTACCTGCCGCTATTCCCCGCTCTGCCAGTACATGGGGCAGCCCTACATTCCGCATATCCACATGATAGAAGTTTCCTACAGAATCAGTAGCCTTCTCCGCTATTTTTCCCGGATAAATGTGGGCATGGGTATCCGCCACCCGATATGTCACTCCGTTATAAATCGCAGACAACAGTATCCTTCCTTTCCTTATTCCGCAGCCGTTCCGCCTTGGAAAAGATACATCCGCAATAATCCTGACGGTATAAGCTATATTCCCTGGAAAGCTCAAGCGAACGCTTATACCCGTCATGCTTTTTGAAATCGCTGGGCAAATGTGCCACGCCGACCTCTCTTCCAACTTCTTCTCCAATCTGATTCAGAGTCTGCGCATTTTTCAGAGGGCTGATGGAAAGAGTGGTGGTAAAATAATCAAACCCGCCCTTTTTGGCAGCTTCCGCGGCCCTTCGCAGCCTGAGCCGGAAGCAGCGCATACACCTTGCGCCGCCCTCGGGTTCGCTTTCAAAGCCCTTGGAAACTTCTGTAAAAGCCTCTCCCTCATAGTCACAGGGCAAAAGGGAAACAGGGTGCTGAAACGTCATAGTGGAAAGTAGCCTTTGCAATTCAGCCAGACGCTTTTCATATTCCTCCGCCGGAGAAATATTGGGGTTATAATAAAGGATCGAAATGGAAAAATGCTGAGAAAGATATTCCAGGACATAGCTGGAACACGGAGCACAGCAAGCATGAAGCAGCAATGTCGGAACACGGCCTTCTTTCCGGAAGGAAAAGATCAGCTCCTCCAACTCCTTTGCATAATTTCTCCTGCTTTTTTCCATTCCGCATCACCTCCTAAAACAGAAAAATTTTATCACAGATACCGTAGAAATGCAAGGCGCTGCGGAATGGGGCGCAGCAAAGGGAAAGGCAAAATATCCCGAGAATGAATTGACAGATTCACTTTGAAAAGTTATGATAATTAAGAACAGTTCCACTAATAGCAACTTTTTTCGCCGGTCATTTATCCCTCTTCCGTTTGGAGAAACTGATATGAGTTTATCGTTTTTGCTTTCAAATCCGCTGATCAATGTAAGCGTTATTTCTTGGATGAGCGCACAGCTTATCAAAACCATAGTGGATTTTCTGCGGCACAAGAAATTTGATAAAAAAAGGCTGGCCGGCGCGGGAGGCATGCCAAGCTCCCATTCCGCTGTTACCTGTTCGGTATTGCTGACATCGTTTTACCTCTATGGCTTTGAATCCCCGGTTTTTGCTCTTTCCTTCGTTATCGCCCTCATCGTTATGTATGATGCCACAGGCGTTCGCTGGGCCGCCGGGCTTCACGCCAGAGCGATCAATCAAATCGTGGAATATATGGAAAACGATGACTGCGAGCAAAAGAAGGCGGTCCTGCAGGATCTGGTTCCCAAACTGAATGAATCTCTGGGCCATCGGACTATTGAGGTAGTCTGCGGTGCTTTGTTGGGATTTGTCATCGCCATAGCGGCCAACTACTTCAGGCTGCACTTTTAATCTCCACAGCAAAATCCTGCTTCAAATGCAAAAAAGCCCCGGGTGCAGCTCAAAACTGTACCCAGGGCTTTCCGTTCGCCTGTTCGGATTATTTCTCACGGTCACTTTCCGCCGTTCAATGACTCCTTCAACAGCAGAAGGCTGCAAATACCATCCTTTTGCCATCTACAGTCTCCGCAGACAAACTGAAACTCCTGTTCAGTAATCAAAAGGAGCTTCGATTTTACCTGTTCCCAGTTCGCCTTCGCTCCGGGAACAAGGTGCAGAACATTCATGGCGGCAGCATCTCTTGCCGCAGCATTCTCAGTACCAAGAGCGCAGCCTCCGGCTCCCGTCCTGTGCGGGCAGGCCGAGCAAAGCTCGTCAGCGCCCGTCTTTACGATGATCCTCTCGCCCGCGCGCATTGCCGCCGTGAGCTCTGTCATTTTCTCGGTAAAGCCCCTGCTGTATCCGTGGCCGGAAAACAGGGCCGCACAAAACAAATGGTGCCCCCGCAGCTTCATTCGTCCGCAAGCCTCGCTTTCTTCAGGCTGAACAGTATGGCGGCAGCCGCGAAATAGGCCAGTACAACGGAGATAACATCTTTCAGAAGATAAGGCGCGGAAGCCACCAAAAAGGCCTGCCATGGAGAAACAGCAGAAATAACGGCAAATTGCAGGGCACCGCACAAATGGCAAACGGCCAGTCCGGCAATTCCCAAAAGAATGGCAAATATCTTACTGACGGATAGTTTTCCAAGCCCGCACAAAAACGCCATGAACAAAAAGCCCCACAGATATCCTCCGGCAAATCCCGCAAATGCGCCTATTCCCCCGCTGAAACCCGCAAACACCGGCAAACCGACGGCACCTAGCGCAAGATAAACAGCCACCGAAAGCGTCCCGAGCTTCGGTCCCAACACAAAGGCGCACAGTGAAACTGCAAAGGTCTGCAGCGTGACCGGTATTCCTGAAGGCAGCGGAACGGAAATTTGTGAAAGCACCGCCAGCAGAGCGGCAAAAACACCGATCATCACAACCTTTTTTACGCTGCCCTTTTTATTCGGCTCCATCATGATCCCTCCCGCACTTCAGCGTTTTTCAAGTTTTTCAGGAATTCCTTATCTATCATAACTTCTCCGGCTGAAAAGGCAGCTTTTTCACCGTTTTCAAGCCTGACGATCAATCTGGCCTTTTCGTCTATATCCAGCACGGTACCTGTCCACAGCTCGTTTCCTCGGACGAATTTTATCGCTTTGCCTGTAAGGAGGGAACGGCTTCTGTATTCCTGCAAAAAAGAATGGTCCTCCAGGTTTTCATAGTAATCGAAAAAGCAATTCAATATTTCCGCTGCAAGTCCCGCCCTGAAGCCCTGAGGCGGTTTTTCCCGGTAAATCGCCCCGGCTATTTCCCTCAGGCCCCCCGGAAATCCTCCCTCCGGCTCTCTGATATTTACCCCTATGCCCAAAACCGCATAATCAAGCCCCTTGGTCTCGAAATCGATGGAGGCTTCCGTCAGGATACCGCATATTTTATAGCCGTCAAGGTAAACGTCATTGACCCATTTTATCATTGCTCTGCGCCCCGATACTTTTTCAATGGCCTTTGTTACAGCCACAGCTGCGGCAGTTGTAATAAAAAGAGATTCCTCTGCAGAAAACTTCGGGCGCAGCAAAATGCTCATATAAAGACCGGTTCCACGCGGAGAAGAAAACGTACGCCCCAGCCTTCCCTTTCCCGCTGTCTGCTGTTCTGCAATAAGCACCCGGCCTTCTTTGCCGCCATGCTCCGCAGCCTGCTTCAATACAGTATTGGTAGATGTAACGGTTTCCTGCACATTGATGGAAACACACTTTGCGGCACCAATCAAATGGCGGCAGATGTTCTCAGCACAAAGCACGTCGCTTTCTGAAACCAACTCATAGCCAAGATTTGTCCGGGCCTGTATTTCATATCCGACTTCCTTCAGTTTTTTCACGGCCTTCCACACAGCGTTTCGGCTGACATCCAGCTTTTTTGCCATTTCTTCTCCCGATACAGGGCCGCCGTGTTCTCTCAAAAGCTCTAACACCATGCTCGAAACTTCCAAGCTTCTCCCCCCTCTCCATTTTTCTTTTTTATGAAGATAGCATAGCAAAGCCGAATTGTCAACCTTGCAATTGAAATTCGGTGACAATATAGATGGATCAAAACCACCAGTAAAGTTGAAATGGAAAAAAGACAGCAGGCAGAAAAAGCCGTGCCTGCTATCGTTCTATATAGAGGTGAAAAGCATGGAGCATCCCATAGGGAAAAGAATCACCATTATTCAAAAGATAAGTGACTCCCGTGTATCTCTATCAATCATCAGGTGCTCTATGCTAAAATCCCGAAACGGATCGCAGAACCTTTCGGAGCGGTAAATGTCCCAGATCTGTCTCCAGTGATCCGGTACAAATTTCGTTTAAGAGAAGCGCTTCCTATCGCGTACTACGGCAGCATATCTCATAGCTGAGCATAACGGCGTATTGACAAGGAAAGGGAAAATGATAGAATTACAGCCATAAGAAAAAATGTAATTTGGAAGTGAGCGAGAGGGAAAATATGTCAATGGATATGAAAAATTTTTCTTTGACAAAACACGATCCGGAAATACAAGACTTGATCTCTAAAACCGATCATAAGGTGTTAGCACATTGGGCAATAGATTGCCTGAATAGAGTGTTCTACATTTTTGAAGAGAGATATCCCAACGAGAAGATTCCTCAAACGGCTATAAAGATCCTGAACGATTGGCTTGAAGACAAAACAGCAATGTGGGAAGCAAGAAAATATTGCTGGACTGTATTAGAATTAGCAAGAAAAATAGAAAAGGAAGACAAAGTATGCTGTCAAATAGTTAGAGCGACAAGCCACTGCTTGGCAACTTGTCATGTTCCAACCCATGCCGAGGGCACAGCAATGTATGTTATTTCTGTTATAAAGCACTTAAATTTGGACAAAGAAAACGTGATAGAGCTTATGGAAAACGAAAGGAAATGGCAAATTGAGCATCTGGTAAAGCTGAAAAACAGTTGAAATGAGGAATTGAGGAAATACCAATTTGCATATCATACCAAGTTTGAGATACAGACATATCTTGAATGCACTTTTAGCCCTATATAAGAGCCTCACGGCTTATATCGGTAAAATTTCTTCTGACAAGCTTTTCTGCTGGTGCAGGAGAACCCCGTTGCATCGTGCTTTTTGCCTCGCTTTTTCAGTTCAGCAAAAAAAGTGAAAAAAGGACTTGCTTTTTTCTCGCCTATCCGCTATAATAATTCATGTTGTCCGGGTGTGGCGCAGTTGGTAGCGCGCTTGACTGGGGGTCAAGAGGCCGTGAGTTCAAGTCTCGCCACTCGGACCATATAAAAAGCCGCAGTATTAAGCTAAAACAGCTTGACACTGCGGTTTTTGTATTATATCCCCAACCAACGGCTATGCCGTTGGTTGGGGATATAATACAGGAATGGCGCCGCGTAAGCGGCACCATTCCACTGAAAACTTAAAATTTCCTACACAAGAGCTTTTTGTGCTGCCTGTACTGGGGCAGCTCATTTCTCGGGAGGTCTTCCTTGAGTCTGTAGCAATTCCGGCTACAAGTCCTTTCTGGGACTTCGCCGAAAAGAAGATCCTCAATGATACACGCTTACGATATTATGGTCCCCGTCCAGGATCACCAGATCGGCCCGTTTTCCAATTTCAATGCTGCCGATCTCCTTATCAAGACCAATGGCCCTGGCCGGGATCAGCGTGGCAGCCTTCACCGCCTGTTCAAAGGGAATGCCAAAGCTCACAAGGTTCTTGATCTCTTGATGAAGATTCGTCACGGAACCGGCGATCGTGCCGTCCTTCAAGGTGGCCTTGCCGTCCTTTACAAAAACGGTTTGTCCCCCCAACTCGAAGGATTCTCCCTCCGGCAGTCCGTTTGCCCGCATGGAATCGCTCACCACTAAAGCTCTGTCCCCCAACTGCCTGAAGGCTGTGCGTAGCACTGCCGGATGAATGTGAAAGCCGTCGCAGATCAATTCTCCACGCACCCTGTCATCATCAAAAACAGCGCCTACGACCCCCGGATCTCTGTGGTGCAGACCGGTCATGGCGTTAAATAGATGGGTGGCATGGGTGATACCGCAGTCAAAGCTCTTCTTTGCCTCGTCATATCCGCTGGTGGTGTGCGCGATGGAAACGGTGCAAAGCTCTTTGGCCTTCTCAGCAAACTCGTATCCGCCGGGCTGCTCCGGTGCGATGTCCACCAGCTTCACCAAATTGCCGCTCAGCTCGAACAAGTGCCGGAACAATTCAATATCAGGAGCCAGTATGGCGTCCTCCTTCTGCGCGCCCTTCTTTTCCTTTGAAATGAAGGGGCCTTCCATATTTACGCCTACCACCCGCGCTCCGTCTTCCACAGGCTCTTCCCTGCAGGCCTTCGCCGCAAGGAGCGCCTTTTCTATGATGTCCGCATCCGTGGTCATGGTCGTGGGGCAAAAGGATGTAACGCCATATTGGATCAGGAACCGCGCCATGGTGTCGATGGCCTCTCTTGTACCGTCGCTGGTATCTGCACCGCCGCAGCCGTGTATATGCACATCCACAAAGCCCGGCACCGCCACATATCCGCCACAGTCCACCGCCAAATCGTCAGCCTTGTAGGAAAGCTTTTCTCCCATGTCCACAATGCGGCTGTCCTCAATTTGAAGGTCACCCTCCACCATCTTGAATTCGCCGTTCAGATACTTCAGATTCACCAAGAACATTTTCAACTTCTCCTTTTTCAGAATTTCCGGAACAAAGGCATTACAAAACCGCGCCGAGGATCACCATAAGAGTGACTCCCGGAATTCCCAGCAAACCGGAAACCGCTATGCTCAAACGGCTTACCGGAAGAACCACGCCTGTATATGCGGCCAGCACATTGACAAGAGCCAGGGCCAAAAAGCCCAGGAAAGCTGAAGTTAAAAATCCTTTCACCATACATCCTTCTTCATAAAAAGATTTTCTTTCAGTTCATACTATGCGCTTCTTGTCCATCTTATACGCCGTATTCAAGGCTCTTGGGGGACAAAATCCACCCGGCCCGTGGCAACATCGGCTCCGGCCACAATGATCCCGATCTCTTCCCCCATCATCAGCACCCTGCCGCTGCGCAGATCCCGATGAGAGATCTCACCATCAAATTCAAAATCGCAGTTTTCAAAATCCGTCAGGCTGACAAAGCCCTCTGCGTTGTTTTCAAGCTTTACGAAAATGCCCCGGGGGATCACTCCGCTTATCACGCCCACATGGCGCTCTCCCAGATGGGCCTTCATATACTCGGCAATATAGCAGTCCTCGGCCGCCCTTTCCGCAGTAACTGCCCTGACCTCGTTTTTGGAGGATTCCGCGGCGGAGCTTTGGGCAAACCCGGTGTAGATTTTTTTCAGATTTTCCAGCGGATTCCCCTGCACAAAGCTGCTGAGGATCCGATGGATCGAGGTGTCGGGATACCTTCTGATCGGCGAGGTAAAATGGCTGTATTCACCTAAGGCAAGCCCAAAATGGCCCAACTCACGGTCGGCATACCGGGCTTTTTCCATGGTCCGCAGGATCCGCTGATTCACAACGGCCTCCTTAGGCCCTCCCTTCACGCGCTCCAAGACCGCCGCGAAATCCTTGGCAGTCGGATTTCCCTTTTTCAGCTCACGGCAGGGAACGCCCAGCTTGTCCAAAAGCTCGGAAAGCTCCTCCACCCGCTCCGGAGAAGGCTTTTCATGGATTCGGTACAGGAACGGCAGGCCGGCATCCTGCGCAGTCTTCGCGGAAGCCACATTGGCAGCGATCATCATCTGCTCCACAAGCTGTTCCGCCGGTCCCGCGATACGCGGCAGCAGGTCCACGCATACACCGTCCTGATCCAGCACAAACTTTGTTTCATCGCTGGAAAGGTCCATCTCGCCCCGGGCCTTGGCGTTTCTCTCCAAAATTTCCGCCAA
>CAZNZS010000060.1:0-14530 GCA_964577585.1 uncultured Acutalibacter sp. | reverse complement strand
CACAACGGCATGAAGAACATCATCTATCTTTCCGGCTCCGACCAGTTCCCCCGCATCAAGCTCGGCGTGGGAAAAAAGCCCCACCCCGACTACGATTTGAAGGATTGGGTGCTTTCCCGCTTCAATGCAGAAGACCAAAAGCTGCTTTCCTCTGCCCTCGAGAAGGTCCCCGAGGCGGCAAAGCTCATTGTAGAAGATAAGCTCGACGAGGCCATGAACCGCTTTAATTCTTAAATTTGAGGAGCCAAGGTATGAGATGTATTATCCAGGCGCTGAAAAGATCCGCTGATTATCTGGCCCTTTCCGAAGCGGTGGAGAAAAATCGCCTGCCCGCCGCTGTCACAGGCGTTTCCGGCATTCACAAATGCTGCCTGATCAGCTCACTTTGCAAGGAGACCGGCAAAAAAGCGCTGGTCCTTACGGCAGACGAGGCGGAAGCCCAACGCTTTTGCGAGGATCTTGCCACCATGGGAGAAATCCCCGTGCTTTATCCTCTGCGCGATTTCGGTTTTCGCGATACCACCGGCGCCTCTCATGAATATGAACGCCTGAGGCTGGAAGCGCTGACAAGGCTGCTCAACGGCTCTTGCAGCTGCGTTGTTGCCTGTATAGACTCCGCCTTGCAATACACTATCGGGCCCGAGGAGCTTCGGGAAAAGCTTCTCCCGCTGGAAAGCGGAATGGAGTTTTCCATCGACAGCCTCATTTCGGCCTTGGTCCGCTGCGGCTACACTCGGGAAGAGCAGATCGAAGGCCCCGGCCAGTTCAGCAGGCGGGGCGGCATCGTTGACTTTTTCTCTCCCGGCACCTCTTTGCCCGTTCGAGTGGAATTCTGGGGAGATGAGATCGATTCCATCTCCTATTTTGACCCGGCTACACAGCGCCGCACCGATCCCATAGATCAGGTGACCCTGGCCCCCTGCGTGGAAGTGATCCCCACGGATCCCCTGCGCCTCGCAAAGCAGATCGAAAAATTCGCTTCCGCGCTTCGGGGAAAAACAGCGCCAAAAGCTAAAGAAATTCTTTTGGGAGAAGCCGAAAAGCTCACAAACGGCTTAAAAATAGGCTCTCTCGATAAATTTATCCCCCTACTCTTCCCTTCTCCCCACACCCTGCTTGATTTTTTCGGCGTCGAAAACAGCCTGCTGTTTTTCTCCGAAGGAAACAGGCTCAAGGAACGTCTTCGAACCGGCTTTACCCAGTGGGCAGAGGACTTAAAGGCATATCTGGCGGAGGGCGTTCTCTGCAAGGGGCTCGACAAGTACAGCGAGGATTGGGAATACGCCCTTTCCAAAGCCGAAAAGATCCCCTCTGTGTTCCTTGACCTGTTTGCGCGGGGAAGCTATGAGATCCCCACAGGGACCCTTGTCAACATGACCGCCCGTCAGATCTCCGTTTGGAGCGGCGGAGTCGGTCTTTTGGCCGAAGACCTCTCTTCCTTCCTTTCCCAGGGCCGGGCCTGCGTGGTGCTGGCCGGAAGCGCAAGGGCCGGAGAAGCCCTCGCGGCCGATTTGAAGCAAGCCGGACTGCCCGCCGCTTTTCTGAAGGATCCCTCTACAACGGCCAAGGGCACCGTGACCGTCACCGAGGGCGTTCTTTCCGCCGGGTTTGATTTTCCCGACGCCGGATTCGCCCTCTTCACTCACGGAAGGCTCATGGCCGCAAAGCCGAAGAAGGTAAAGCGTGACAAAAACAGCAAGGAGATCTCCAGCCTTTCCGAGCTTTCTCCCGGAGATTATGTCGTACATGCCGCCCATGGCATCGGCGTGTTTGAGGGAATTCACAAGCTGGAAATGAACGGAGTTACAAAGGATTATATCAAGCTGCGCTACGCCCATAACGACACCCTGTACGTACCTGTGACACAGCTTGACCTCGTGTCCAAATATATCGGTCCGAGAGAAGACGCCAGCGTGCGTCTGCACCGCCTCGGCGGCCAGGAATGGCAGCGGCAGAAGAGCAAGGTTCGAACGGCAGTAAAGGATATTGCCAAGGACCTGATCCGGCTCTACGCCCAGAGGATGCAGCAAAAGGGCTTTGCCTTCCCGCAGGACGGCGAGTGGCAGCACGATTTTGAGTCTCATTTTGAATACGAGGAAACCGAGGATCAGCTTCGCTGCATCAATGAAATAAAGGACGACATGGAGCGGAACGTGCCCATGGACCGTCTGCTTTGCGGCGATGTGGGCTTCGGAAAAACCGAGGTGGCCCTTCGAGCGGCCTTTAAGTGCGTCACGGCAGGAAAACAATGCGCTCTCCTGGTCCCCACCACCATTCTGGCCTGGCAGCATTACCAAACCATTGTCAGGCGCATGGAGGGATATCCCATAGACATCGAGCTGCTTTCCCGTTTTCGCAGTCCCAAACAGCAGGAAGAGATCCTGAAAAAAGTAAAGCGGGGCAGCATCGATATCGTTGTAGGGACCCACAGGCTCGTTTCCAAGGACGTTGTCTTCCACGATCTGGGCCTTGCCATTATTGACGAGGAACAGCGCTTCGGCGTGGCGCAAAAGGAAAAGCTGAAGACCATGTGCAAAAGCGCCGATGTCCTTACCCTTTCCGCCACCCCCATCCCCCGCACCCTGAATATGGCGCTATCCGGCATAAGGGATATGTCTGTCATTGAGGAAGCCCCCCAGGACCGTCACCCGGTACAGACCTACGTTCTGGAATACGACGCCGGTGTGATCCGCGACGCGATCCGCCGGGAACTCCGTCGCGGCGGCCAGGTATACTATCTGCACAACGATGTGGCTTCCATCGAGCGCGCAGCCGCCCGTATCCAGCAGAGCATCCCCGAGGCAAGAGTCGGCTTTGGCCACGGGAAGATGAATGAGGAGGAGCTCTCGGAAATATGGCGGCAGCTCATCGACCATGAGATCGACATTCTGGTCTGTACCACTATTATAGAAACAGGCGTAGACGTGCCCACTGCAAATACTCTGATCATTGAGAACGCTGACCGCATGGGGCTTTCCCAGCTTCATCAGCTTCGCGGCAGAGTGGGCCGTAGTAGCCGCAGGGCATACGCGTACCTCACCTATGCCCCGAACAAGGCCCTGCCGGAGATCGCCCAAAAGCGGCTTTCCGCGATCCGGGAATTCACAGAGTTCGGCTCCGGCTTCAAAATAGCCATGCGCGACCTGGAGATCCGGGGCGCGGGCAATATTTTAGGCGGCGAACAGCACGGCCACATGGAGGCCGTGGGATACGATATGTATATCAAGCTTCTGAACGAAGCTGTGAGCCTGATGAAGGGCGAAGAGCCGACAAGGCCCGCAGACGAAGGCTGTCTTGTGGATATGCAGATCGAAGCCCATATTCCGGAATCCTATATCGCAAGCACCAATCTGCGCCTGGATGCCTACAGACGCATTGCGGACGTTCGCAGTGCGGAAGACGCCATGGATGTAACGGATGAATTTATTGACCGATTCGGAGAACCCCCCGCCTCCGTCAAGGGCCTGCTGGACATCGCCCTTCTGCGAAACACCGCTTCTTATCTGGGCTTTTCCGAGATCAAGCAGCAGGGGGACAGCCTCTATCTATATAAAGAAAAGTTTGATCTTGGCGAAGTGGGCAGCCTGATCCGCGCCATGAACGGAAGAGTGATGCTCAACGCCGGGAGCCGCCCCTATATCAGCATAAAGATTGGCTCTCAAACTCCCATCGCCGCGCTTTCCGAAGTCCTGAGCGCCATGGAAACGACCGCGCAGTAAACGAGCTGCCCTGTTTATTTCGGAGGACCGGAAGCCGAGGCCCGGGTGCAAAAGGCTTCGGATCTGTTATCCGGCGCTGTAAGCGGAAAACGGCAGAAACGATCTTTTCATTTTTTGCTGTAGACAAATCGGGAAAAATGCGATATAATGTTTCACGTTCTTTGCAGTTTGCTGCAAAATACTGTATTTTCCGAAAGGCATGATATCTATGAGAAATCATTTGAAGAAAGCATTCGTCCTGATCCTGGCCCTGGTCTTGTGCCTGAGTTTTTCCGGCTGCTACAGCGAGAAAAATTCCTGGGCCGCCAAAATGGGTGACGACACTCTCCCCATCGGCAGTTATATTTACTATTTAAACAGCGCCTATTCCGAGGCTGCTTCCAAAGTGTCCCCCGAGGAAGAGGTTTTGAAGGCCACCGTCGAGGGCCAGGACAGCGAAGCCTGGATCCGTGACAGAGCCATGAATTACCTGAAGGCCTATTATTATGTAGACAGCGAGCTTTCCCGTCTTGGCCTGGAGCTCTCCGACGAGGAGATCTCAAACGCCAGTTCCACCACCGATTCCGCCTGGAGCTATTCGCAGTCCTACTTTGAAAACATGGGCATCGCCAAGGAGTCCTTCAACAAGGCTTATTCTCTGTACGGCGCCAAATATCAGAAGCTCATGGAAGCTCTGTATGCCGAAGATGGTGAAAAGGCTGTTTCCAAGGAAGAGTTGGAAACATACTTCAACGATAATTACTATTACTATGACTATTTCTCCGCCAGTCTCAGCACTGCCGATGAAGACGGCAACAGCGTGGATCTGACAGACGAGGAAAAAGCCGATCTGAAAACCGAGTTGGAAACCTATGTGGCCGACATCAACAAGGAAACAACCACCATGGAGACCGCGGCTTCCGACTATGCCGCAGCACACCTGGGAGGCGCGGATCAAACCACCTACAGCAGTCCCTATGCGGCTCTTGCCTCCAACCTGAGCGACTCCATTGCTTCCGCCCTGAAGGATGCCAAGGACAATGAAGCCGCATTCGTGGAAAGCGGCAGCATGTATTTTGTCGTGTGCCGCCGCCCCTTGAAGGACGGCTTCGCGAATATGTTTGAAAACAGCAGAGACACCCTGGTTTCCGGCCTGAAGGGCGAAGAATACTCCGACTATGTGATGGATCAGGCAAAGGATATGGAAGGCATCACTATAAATGAGTCTGCCATCAAGCGCGTGAAGATCTCCAGCTTTGTGACGGACAGCAACAAAAACGGTACTTCCAGCGCCTCTTCGGAATCCTCCGGCACTTCTTCGGAAGCGTCCTCTGCTTCTTCTGAGACAGCTGTCGATGACTCTGAGGAATGATCTCAATTTGAATCGTGCATCAGCGCGCCGCGGACAAATCCCGCGGCGCGTTTTGTCATACCCTTTCCTGGAAAACATCGAATTTTAAACAATCGAAGAACTTTGTCTTAAAATTGTCAAGATATGGCTTTTTTCTTTTGACATACCGGTTTTTGGGGAGTATAATAAAGCAATCATGGAGCCGTTATCCGGCACCTGTCCGCGGAGTGTTTCACTGTAAGGAAAGTCCGTGGGCATGGCAGGAGGTGAAATAAGTTTGGCAAAAGAAACCATGCAGGCAATCAGCGATGCGGAGCAAGCCGCACAGCAGCTTGTTCTGCAGGCCAAAGAGAAATCTGAACGGCTGACCGAAGAAGCAAAGAAGCAGGCCGAAAAGCTTATCTCCGATGCTCAAAAGGAAGCCGCCAAGCGCGTGGAGGTCCTCTGCGGCGTGGCAAGAGCCGATGGAGAAAAGCTGAGAGCCCATTTTGCGGAGGAAACCGCGAAGGAACAGGCCGTCATGGCGCAGGCCGCGGAAGCGGCCTATCCTCAGGCGGCTGAAAAGATCAAGGCCATTGTATTGGGCAGTAAGGAGGTGTGACCCTGAATGGCAGTGCTTGAAATGAAGCGTATTGACATTTACGCGTTGAAGGGAAGCCGGAAAAGACTTCTGGAGCTGCTTCAGCGCCGGGGCGTTATCGAAGTGAATTCTCCTAAAGAGAGTTCCGCTCTCTTTGCAAAAACCGATACGGACTCCGCAAGGGCCACCTTTGAAAAGAACGCACGACTGCTGCAAAATGCCGTTGCCGTCCTTGACAGGCTCTCCCCTCCCCCCAAGGGAATGCCCGCAGTGCTCAAGGGGCGCACCTCTATCACGGTAGATCAATATTACGAGGCGGCAGACAATGCTTCGGCGCTTACAAAAACCGCTTCGCGCATTACAGCTCTTGACAAAAAGATCTCGGATTCCGCCGCGGAAATAACCCGTCTGGAATCGCAACTGGAAGTGTTAAAGCCATGGATGGAGCTTGACATTTCCATGCGCACCATAAGCACCGGCTCCACCAGTGTTTTTACGGGCACCTTTCCCGAAGAGCTTACGGAAGCCTCCCTCAAGCAAAAGCTGGCAGAAGCCCTGCCCGATGTCTCCGCCGTAGAAGTGGAGGTCATAAGCTCTCAGCCCCAACAGACCTGCGCTTTCATAGTCTGCCACGCGAAGTATGGAATGCAGGTGGAGGCAGCTCTCCGTTCCATGGGCTTCTCCTACCCCGCCGCTCCGTCAAAGCTTCCTCCCGCCCAGCGGGCTGAGGTGCTCAGAGAGCGGATCAGCGCGGCCCGGAAGGAAGCGGACGAAGCACGGCAAGAGATCGTTTCCTGCGCGGACAAGCGGGAAGCCCTGCTGTTTACCGCGGATTACTATACCATGCGTGCCGAAAAGTACCGTGTTCTGGGAGAGCTTTGGCAAAGCCCCCACGTTTTCCAGATAACGGGCTATATTCCCGCCGAGGATGCCGCCGGTCTTGCCAAAGAACTGGAAGTGAAGTTCTCCGCTTTGGTAGAGCTGGAAACCCCCGGCCCCGATGAGGACGTCCCGGTAAAGCTCAAGAACAATTTCTTCGCGGCTCCCGTCGAAGGCGTGGTAGAGGGCTACAGCATGCCCGGAAAACATGAATGCGACCCTTCTTTTATCATGTCGCTTTTCTATTATGTATTGTTCGGCATGATGCTTTCAGACGCCGCTTACGGTATTTTAATGGTGCTGGGCTGCGGCTTTGTCCTTTGGAAATTCAAAAACATCGAACCCGGTCTGAAAAAGACTATGACCATGTTCCTCTTCTGCGGTATCTCCACCACCTTCTGGGGAGTGCTGTTCGGAGGCTATTTCGGAGATGCTCCGGCGGTTATCGCCAAGACCTTCTTCCACTCTGACTTCACCATACCACCTTTGTGGTTCGCGCCTCTGGATGAGCCTATGCGGCTTTTGATGTTCTCCTTCCTGCTGGGCGTGATCCATCTGTTCACAGGGCTTGGCGTTCAGTTTTACCAGCTCGCTAAGCGCAAGAAGTTCGCGGACGCCATCTATGATGTCGTTTTTTGGTATTTCCTGGTCGGCGGGCTTTTAGTGCTTCTCGTTTCCACGGATATGTTCCGGAACATGGCGGGCCTCACCTTTACCCTGCCCCCCATCGTGGGCACTCTGGCCGCGGTTTTCGCAGGGATAGGCGCTGTAGGCATCGTGCTTACTTCCGGGCGTGAGTCAAAAAATCCCGGCAAACGTTTTTTGAAGGGGCTTTACGGACTTTACGGCGTTTCCAGCTATTTAAGCGATATCCTATCTTATTCCCGGCTTTTAGCGCTGGGGCTTGCCACCGGAGTCATCGCCACAGTGTTTAACCAGCTTGGCTGCATGCTTGGCGGCGGAGTAGTGGGCGCCATCTTCTTTACGGTAGTCTTTTTGATCGGTCATGTGCTCAACCTGGCCATCAACCTGCTGGGCGCCTACGTTCACACCAACCGTTTGCAGTATGTGGAGTTCTTCGGCAAATTCTATGAAGGAAACGGGCGCAAATTCGCGCCGTTTACCGCAAATACAAAACATTTTAAGATCACGGAGGAAAAGTAAATGAAATTCGATTGGAATACTATGGGAATCGTTTTCGCCCTTATGGGCGCAATTCTTGCCACCTTTATGGGCGGCATTGGCTCCGCTATCGGCGTAAGTATGACAGGCCGCGCCGCTGCAGGCGTTGTCACTGAGGATCCCAGCAAGTTCGGCAAGGTCCTGATCCTGCAGCTTCTCCCCGGCACACAGGGAATCTACGGCCTGCTCATCGGCTTCGTTACCCTGACCCAGATCGGTGTTATGGGCGGCTCTTCCGATATCAGCCTTGTTAAGGGCCTTTTGTATCTTGCCGCCTGCCTGCCCATGGCTATCGTAGGCTGGGTGTCCGCTCTTCAGCAGGCAAAGGCCGCCGTTTCCAGTATCGCCCTTGTTGCGAAAAAGCCCGATCAGTTCGGTAAGGCAATGATCTTCCCGGCCATGGTCGAAACCTACGCTGTGTTTGCTCTGCTGATCTCTATCCTTGCCATTTTCGGCTTGGCCGGCCTCTCCGTATGAGAAATGCCTTAAAGCAGCTCGGAAAGGAGGAGCTATGATGACCGGTTTAGAAGCCATACTCAGCCAGATCCAGAACGATGCCCGGCAGGAAGCGGATGAAATCCTTGCCGCTGCCAACGCAAAGGTGGAAGAGATTTTGGACAGTGCGAAGAAAGCTGCGGAGGATTCGTCCCGCACGATCCTGCAGGAAGGCGAAAAAAAGGCCCAGGATATTCGTGACAGAGCAAATTCCGCCGCCCTTCTGGAACGCCGCAACTCCATGCTCGCCTTTAAGCAGGAAAAGATACGGGAAGCGGTCAGCTCCGCCAAGGCCGCGCTGGAAGCCCTTCCCGACAAAGAATATTTTGAGCTTCTTGTCCAGCTTGCCGCAAAATACGCCGGCAGCGGAAAAGCGGAAATGAGATTGGGGCAGAAAGACCTTCAAAGGCTGCCTGCCGGTTTTGCGGATTCTTTAAAGCAGGCCGTCCCTCAGGCAGATATCTCAATTTCCAATACGCCTTGCAAAGCGGAAAGCGGCTTTCTGCTGATCTATGAGGGGATCGATGTAAACTGCACCTTCCAGTCTGTTTTTGAAGATCTGGAAGGAGAACTCAGAGACGCCTCCGCAAAGGTTCTGTTTCCCGAGGAATGACCAAAGCAAGGTTTTTCTATAAAACGGAAACGCTTTCTATTCTACAGAAAGGAAAAGCGTGAGCATGAGCAATGATTATATTTACGCAGTGGCAAGGATCCGCTGTAAAGAGCTTTCCCTGCTTACCCGCCAGGATCTGGACCAGCTTCTTTCCTGCAGGACCTTCGAGGAATGCGTTCGGGTGCTTCATGACAAGGGCTGGGAAGACGGCGAGGACAAAACGCCGGAATCCATGCTGGCAGCGGAAGACGAAAAGCTGTGGTCCCTCATCCGGGAGCTTACCGACGACCTTACTCCCTTCGGAGTACTGCTGCTTCCCATTGATTACAACAACCTGAAGGCTGCCATAAAATGTGTCGTAACCGATACGCAGCCGTCAGATGTTTTCCTGCCCGGCGGCACCATTGATCCTGAGGCCATGATTGCCTGCGTGAAAGAGCACGATTTTTCCGTCCTGCCCCCTGCCATGGCCCAGGTAGCGGAAGAAGCCATGCGCTCTCTGCTGCAGACGGGGGATGGCCAGCTTTGCGATATCCTGCTGGACCGGACCTGCCTGGAAGAGCTTTTGCTCCGGGGAAAGGCAGGCGGCCATGAACTTCTGGCTCAATATGCGGAAACCGTCGTCGCCATATCCAATATAAAAACCGCAGTCAGAGCGTGCAGGGCAAAGAAACCCAGAGCTTTTTTGGAAACCTCCATTGTTCCCTGCGGCACGTTGGATACCGATACGCTGATCACCGCCGCCTGCAAAGGGCAGGAAGAGCTTTTCGCCTGCCTTGCCTCCACTCCTTACAGCGAGGGCGTGGAATGCATGAAGGAATCGAACTCTTCTTTTGAAAAATGGTGCGATGACAGGGTCATGCAGCTCATTCAGGGGCAGAAAACCAATCCATTTACGGTGGGTCCCCTGTTTGCATATGTTCTCGCCAAAAAAAGCGAGATCGGCAGCGTGCGGATCATTCTTTCAGGGAAGCTCAACGGGCTTGATGACAGCGTGATCCGGGAAAGGATGCGGGAAACCTATGTATAGAATAGCTGTAATGGGAGACAGAGACAGCATTTACGGCTTTGCCTCAGTGGGACTTGATATTTTCCCGGTCTCCGACAGCGAAACAGGTGCGCACACTCTGCGCCGGCTGGCGGAACAGGATTATGCCGTGATCTATATTACGGAGGCCCTGGCCAAGGACCTGGAGGAAGAAATGGAACGGTATCAGAACTCTCTTCTTCCCGCAGTGATCCCCATTCCCGGCATAAAAGGAAATACGGGCATGGGCATCTCCATGGTGAAGCGCTCGGTAGAGCGGGCCGTGGGCTCCGATATTATTTTTAATGAGAAATAACAACTATAAATGTGAAACGGGTGATCGGTCAACATGAGTAAAGGCACTATCAAAAAAGTAGCCGGGCCTCTGGTAATTGCCAAGGGAATGCGCGACGCGAATATGTTTGACGTTGTCCGCGTAAGCGAACAGCGCCTGATCGGCGAAATTATCGAGATCCACGGCGATGAGGCCTCCATTCAGGTTTATGAAGAGACCTCCGGCCTCGGTCCCGGCGCGCCGGTGGAATCCACCGGTGAACCTATGAGCGTAGAGCTTGGCCCGGGCCTTATCGGCAGTATTTATGACGGGATCCAGCGCCCCTTGGACGATATTATGAAGCTTTCGGGAAATAACCTGCACCGCGGTGTTGAAGTTCCTTCTCTGAAGCGTGATCTCAAATGGGATTTCGTTCCCTCCGTCGAAGCGGGAACCGCTGTTACCGGCGGCGATATCATCGGAACAGTCCAGGAAACGGAGATCGTTTCCCACAAGATCATGGTCCCGCCCGGAATTGTCGGCGTGATAAAGGATATCAAAAGCGGCAGCTTCACAGTGACTGATACCATCGCCACCGTGGAAACCGCCAACGGCAGTGAGCTTCCCATAACCCTGATGCAGAAATGGCCTGTGCGCCGGGGCCGTCCCTATAAAGAAAAGCTTTCCCCAGACATGCCGCTGATCACCGGCCAGCGGGTCATTGATACCATGTTCCCCATTGCCAAGGGCGGCGTGGCCGCCGTGCCCGGCCCATTCGGCAGCGGAAAAACCGTTGTACAGCACCAGCTTGCCAAGTGGGCTGAGGTGGACATCGTGGTATATATCGGCTGTGGCGAACGCGGCAATGAGATGACCGATGTTCTGAATGAATTCCCTGAGCTGGTAGACCCGAAGACCGGCCATTCCCTGATGAAGCGCACAGTGCTGATCGCCAACACCTCCGATATGCCCGTTGCCGCCAGAGAAGCCTCCATTTACGCGGGCATCACCATTGCGGAGTATTTCCGTGATATGGGCTATTCTGTAGCTTTGATGGCCGATTCCACCTCCCGCTGGGCGGAAGCCCTGCGGGAAATGTCTGGCCGCCTGGAAGAAATGCCCGGCGAAGAAGGCTATCCCGCTTACCTTGGCAGCCGTCTTGCCCAATTTTATGAACGCGCCGGCCGGGTGACCACCCTGGGCCGCGAAGGCCGTGAGGGTGCCCTTTCCGTGATTGGAGCCGTCTCCCCTACCGGCGGCGATATTTCAGAGCCTGTTACCCAGGCTACCTTGCGCATTGTAAAGGTGTTCTGGGGCCTTGATTCCTCTCTTGCCCAGCAGCGCCATTTCCCTGCCATCAACTGGCTCACCAGCTATTCTCTGTATCTTGACAACATGGAAAACTGGTTCAACGCCAAGGTGGCTCGCGACTGGACCGCGCTGCGCGCCAAACTGATGGGCCTTCTTCAGGACGAGGCCGAGCTGCAGGAGATCGTTCAGCTCGTCGGTATGGACGCTCTTTCCGCTCCCGACCGTTTGAAGCTGGAAGCCGCCCGCTCCATCCGGGAAGACTTTTTGCATCAGAACGCCTTTGACGAGGTGGACACCTACACCTCTCTGGAAAAGCAGCACGATATGATGCTGCTGATAGCAGGGTATTTCGATAAGTCTCTGGAAGCCCTTCAAAACGGCGCGGATATTGAGGCGCTCGTTTCCCTGCCCGTTAGAGAGCAGATCGGACGCTTCAAGTACACCCTGCCGGACAATACGGAAGAAACCTATCAAACTGTCTGCGCGCAGCTTGAAAAAGAGATAAACGAAGCCGTCCAGAAAAAGGAGGAGTTCTGATGCCAAAGGAATATAAGACGATTCAGGAGGTCGCAGGCCCTCTGATGCTGGTTCGCGGCGTTGAAAACGTGGCTTATGACGAGCTGGCGGAGATCGAGCTGTGGAACGGCGAAAAACGGCGCTGCAAGGTGCTGGAAATAAACGAAGGAAATGCTTTGGTGCAGCTTTTCGAAAGCTCAACAGGCATCAATCTGTCCAATTCCAAGGTCCGCTTTCTCGGCCACAGCATGCAGCTTGGCGTAAGCGAGGATATGCTGGGCCGCGTTTTCGATGGTCTGGGCCGCCCCATCGACAACGGTCCGGAGATCCTACCGGACAGGCGCGACGATATCAACGGTCTCCCCATGAATCCTGCCGCCCGTAACTATCCCCAGGAATTCATCCAAACCGGCATTTCCGCCATTGACGGTTTAAACACTCTGGTGCGCGGGCAGAAGCTACCCATTTTCTCAGCCAGCGGTCTTCCCCACGCTCAGCTTGCCGCCCAAATCGCCCGGCAGGCTAAGGTACGCGGCACCAACGACCCCTTCGTGGTGGTCTTTGCCGCCATGGGCATCACCTTTGAAGAATCCAACTACTTCATTCAAAGCTTCCGGGAAACCGGCGCCATCGACCGCACCGTCATGTTTGTTAACCTTGCAAACGACCCTGCGGTAGAGCGTATCGCCACTCCCAGAATGGCTTTGACTGCAGCGGAATACCTGGCCTTTGAAAAGAATTACCACGTGCTGGTCATTCTCACCGACATCACAAACTATGCCGACGCCCTTCGTGAGATCTCCGCCGCTCGAAAAGAGGTTCCCGGCCGCCGCGGATACCCCGGCTATATGTACACCGACCTTGCTTCTCTGTACGAGCGGGCAGGCCGTCAAAAGGGAAGGAACGGTTCCATTACCCTGATCCCGATCCTCTCCATGCCGGAAGACGACAAGACCCACCCCATTCCCGATCTGACCGGCTATATCACCGAAGGGCAGATCATTCTGAGCCGTGAGCTTTACCGCAAAAACATCATGCCTCCCATCGATGTGCTCCCTTCTCTTTCCCGTTTAAAGGACAAAGGCATCGGCGAAGGCAGGACCCGTGCCGATCACGCCAGCACCATGAACCAGCTCTTCTCCGCCTATGCCAGAGGCAAAGAGGCCAAAGAGCTGATGGTGGTTTTAGGTGAAGCGGCCCTGACGGATATCGACAGGCTTTACGCCAAATTTGCCGATGCCTTTGAAAGCGAATATGTTTCCCAGGGGTATACCACCAACCGGGACATCGAAGAGACTCTCGATATCGGCTGGAAGCTGCTTTCTATCCTGCCCAGAAGCGAATTGAAGCGCATCAACGATAAATTCCTGGATCAGTATTACGGAAAGGTGTGATAGCCCTTGGCCGGAAACACTCAGATAACCCCTACCCGCATGGAGCTGTCAAGGCTGAAAAGAAAGCTTGCCACAGCTACCCGCGGACACAAGCTTTTGAAGGACAAGCGCGATGAGCTGATGCGTCAGTTTCTGGAGAAGGTCCGGGAAAACAAGGCTCTGCGTGAACGTGTGGAGCAGGGCATTCTTGCCGCCAACAAGAACTTTATGCTGGCAAGGGCCGGTATGCAGGATGAGGTGCTGAACACTGCCCTTTTGGCTCCAAAGCAGCAGGTAAGCCTTGAAAGCGACACGGAAAACGTGATGAGCGTAGAAATTCCGAAATTCACCTTCAAGACCCGCACGCCCGATGAGAACGATATGTTCTCTTACGGCTTTGCCTTTACCTCCAATGACCTGGACGACGCTATCCAGTCTCTTGCCGATGTGTTCCCCGATATGCTGAAGCTGGCGGAATGCGAAAAATCCTGCCAGCTCATGGCCGCGGAGATTGAAAAGACACGGCGGCGCGTAAACGCTCTGGAACACGTAATGATCCCGGAGCTTCAGGCCAACATCAAATATATCACCATGAAGCTGGATGAAAACGAACGTTCCACCCAGATCCGGCTGATGAAGGTAAAGGATATGATGCTGGCGGAGGCCCATGGGTACGAGTCTATTTAGTATAGAGCTCCGAAAAGCTGCCTTGTCGCGGCTTTCCGGTTGATCTAAAAGAAAAATACCATTTTTAAGGAGGTCATTTTCATGGAAGCTTATGTATGCGACGTTTGTGGCTACCGCTATGATCCGGAAGCCGGTGATCCCGATAACGGCATCGCCCCCGGCACCAAGTTCGAGGATCTGCCCGAGGATTGGGTCTGCCCCATCTGCGGCGTTCCGAAGGATCAGTTCTCTAAGGAATAAGAAAAGAAGAAAAGGGCGCGTTGCAGATTCAAGGTCTGCAGCGCGCCGCTTTAGTTGGTAGTTGTTAGATATTAGTCGTTAGTTGTTAAAAGGCTGGGCCCTTAGGGAGGCTAACAGGCCTCTAAATTGTAGTTTAGTGAGCTAGTTGTTAGCCGTGAGTTGTTAGTTGTTAGAAAGGCCTTGACCTCCCCTGAAAGGGGAGGGGAACCGCCGGACGGCGGTGGAGGGGTTTTCTACTGCAATTGCAGAACCCCCCAGTCACGGCTTCGCCGCGCCAGCAAAGGTGCTCGAAGAGCAGCTTTTC
>CAZNZS010000059.1:0-14667 GCA_964577585.1 uncultured Acutalibacter sp. | reverse complement strand
CAGTCACGGCTTCGCCGCGCCAGCCCCCCTTTCAGGGGGGCCAAGGGGTGAGTGCTAAATTCCAATTTTGCGCACTATCCCCCCTGTCTACTGTCATCTCTGAGAAAAGAGATGCAACGCATCTTTTAGATGCGCGGCATCTTCACGAAGGATCTCGACCTTAATTCCTGAGTAAGGGTAAAGGGCGAGATTCTTCGCCGAAAGCAAAGCTTGCTTTGCTTTTGCTCAGCAATGACATAGTGAGAGAAGGCTTACCCTTTCTAACAACTAACAACTCACGACTAATAACTAATTCGCTTCGCTCCATAAAAAATCCCATTGCGGGCAGGCGGCTTTCGCATTATAATTGTTTTGCATAAGATATTTTCAAAACGAATTGCTGCGTTTGCCTATATCACATATAGGCAACTGTTAGCAAATTATCAAGGAGAATGGCTATGAGCAATATTCTGCTGCGCCCCATGAAGCCTGAAGACTACGGCGTCTTTTCTGAATTTTACCGCGACCTGCACAAAACACATGCGGAAGCCATGCCCGATGTTTTTCGCCCGGAAGCCGGCCTGCCGCCTGAAGAAGTATTCTGTACGGATCTTCAAAAAGAAGACCACAGCATGCTTTTGGCGGAAATAGACGGTCAGCCTGCAGGCATGTGTATCGTACTATGGAAAGAATTGAAGGACGATCCCCTCTTCCCCCTACTTCCCAGAAAAACGGGACATATTGACGACCTATATGTTTCTCCTCAGTTTCGCAGAATGGGCGTTGCCACTCTGCTTTATCGGGAGGCGGAGCGCCTCGGGAAAGAACGGGGAGTTTCCCATATGACATTGATGGTATGGTCCTTCAATGAGAAAGCCATCGGATTATATCAAAAGCTGGGATTTCACCCCACCTTGATCAACATGGAAAAGAAGCTGCCGCCGTCTTCCTGAAGCGGCAAAGCAAAAAAGCCTGCGGTAAGCATTCGCTTTACCGCGGGCTTTTTGTTCTCTTTGGAGCGTTTTATCCGATCCCCAGATACGGATCGGGATTCACCCTTACGCCGTCATAGTACACCTCAAAATGAAGGTGATTACCAAAGGAATAGCCGGTGGAGCCCACATATCCGATGACCTGACCCTGCTCCACGTATTGTCCCGGTGAAACCGCCAGAGAGCTGCAGTGGGCGTATCTGGTGGAAAAAGTGCCATTGTGCCAGATCAGCACATTATTTCCCCAGGAATAATGGAATTCCGCGGAAAGCACCTGCCCGGCCTGAGCGGCCACAATGGGCGTACCGTAGCTCGCGCCGATATCAAGGCCCTTATGAGGGCCGCTGTCAAAATCATAGATATCGCCAAAATGACCGGTTATACTGCCGATACTCACGCCCGGCAAAGGCCAGCAGGGAGAAAACCCGTCGTGCATACCGGGAGTCATCTCACCCGACCACATCCCTCCGCCGCCGGGATTCTGAGCGGCTTCATTCCGCTTTTTGATCAGCTCTCCGATCTGGTTCTCAAGGTCCTCGTCTTCCTCCTCGTTGGAGCGTATCGTTGCCTGAGCCTGCGCCTCGTCCGCCTGCAGCCTGGCTATCAACGCGTCGTTTTCCGCATACAGCCCTTCCAGCTCTGCCTGGGCGGCCTCCTGCTCTTTCTTGATGGCGGTTTCCTCGTCACGCATCTCCTGAAGGTGAGCCCGCTCGTCCTTGGTCTTATCGTAATACTCCTGGATCTTCACGAGCAGAGCCTGGTCATGCTTTGAAATGCTTGCCACAAGCTGTGTTTTCATGGCAAAATCAGAAAAGCTTCTGGCGTTCAGCAATATTTCCAGAGTGCTCACGGAACCGGTTTTATACAGTGCCTTGAGCCGCTGGGAAAACGTATCGATGGTGTCACGGTACTCTTCCTTTGAAGCCTCAAGCGTCGCCTCGGCAACCGTGATCTCCTGATCAAGGGCTGTAATGGCCTCTCTTGCGGCGTCCACCTTTTGCTCTACAACACGGATCTTCTCTTCCAGTGTCTTCTGATATTCCAGCGCCTGTGCCTCGTCGGCTTTTAAAGCGTCAAGCTTCTTTTCCAGCTCTTCGTTTTCCTGGCGCAGCGCCTCCTGCTTCTCTTGGAGCTCTTCTATCGTCTCGGCCATAGCCTGCCCAGGGATCATCACACATAGAGCAAGTATCATGCAGAATATTCTTTTGATACAGCGCGTTTTCCTTCTCATAGAAGTATCCGCCTCCGATGATTACAAATTTGTAACCATTTTACCACATCGAAAAAAATATGTCAACCTTTCCCATACAGAGGTAAGGCTCTTGACATTTTTGCCCTGCCGCTGTATCCTTCAACATGGGAAATTTTTAGAGAAAGAAGAATGGATATGACACTGCAGGAGGTACCGTCCGAAAGCGCTTGCATTGTAAAAGACCTCTCCCTGCCGGTTGAGCTGGAGCGGCGTTTAGCCTCTCTTGGGCTCATAGAAGGCACGGAGATATCCGTTTTGCGCAAAAGGCCAAAGGGCGCGCTTATCGTTAAGGTTCGCGGCACCCGTTTTGCCATGGGGCACAAAATAGCCGCCCATATTTCGGTGGAAAAGGGAGGTGCGGCATATGGCGCATGAGCTTTCCATCGGATTTGTGGGCAATCCCAACTGTGGGAAGACCACCCTTTTTAACGCCTATACCGGGGCAAATCTGAAGGTCGCGAACTGGCCTGGCGTGACCGTGGAGAAAAAAGAAGGCAGCTTTCGCTTTCATGATCATGAATACAAGCTGGTAGACCTTCCCGGCACCTACAGCCTCACTTCCTATACTATGGAAGAACAGGTCACCAGACAGTTTATTTTGAGCGATGACGTAGATGTCATCATTGATGTGGCGGATGCTTCCGCCCTGGAAAGGAACCTTTATCTCACCCTGCAGCTTATCGAGCTGGGAAAGCCCGTAATCTTGGCGTTAAACATGATGGACATCGTGGAAAAACGGGGCATGGAGATCGACCTTCACCGCCTGCCGGAAATGCTGGGCATTCCCGTAATCCCCGTTTCCGCAAGGCGGAAAACGGGCCTTGACATTCTCATGCATGCCGCCGCTCACCATGCGGATGGAAAAGAAGACGTCACTTTTATCCATCACCATGAAGGCCCGGGCCACACGGAATCCACCAGGCACCGCCATCAGCATCACAAAGAATTTGCCATGGTGTACAGCGACGATATCGAGGATAAGATCGATATGCTGATCCCTCTATTGGAGGAAAAATATCCTCAGCTGAAAAATACCCGCTGGTATGCCCTGAAGCTTTTGGAGCAGGATAAGGAAATAACCGCTGCCTATCCCGTTGACTGTCCGGGAGCACTTGACAGGAGCTACGAAAAGGATATCATCAATCAGAAATACGATTTTATCGATGAGATCATTCAGGAAGTCCTGGTCAATCAGGCAAAGCGCGCGGAAATGACCGACCGTGTCGATCGCCTGCTTACACACCGCTTTCTTGGTCTGCCCATCTTCCTGCTGATCATGGCCCTGGTATTTTTCCTGACCTTCACCGTAGGCGATTGGCTCAAGGGCTATTTCGAAATGGGCCTTGAGGTGTTTTCGGGCGGCATCCGCGCAGGTCTTGAATCTGTCCACGCCGCCCCCCTCGTCATTTCCCTGCTGGTGGACGGCATCATAGCCGGCGTTGGGGGTATTCTCACCTTCCTGCCCAACATTTTGATCCTGTTCCTGGCCCTTGCCTTTCTGGAAGACAGTGGCTATATGGCCAGAGTGGCCTATGTCATGGACGGGATCATGGGAAAGCTTGGACTTTCCGGACGTTCCTTTATCCCCATGGTTCTGGGCTTCGGCTGTACGGTCCCGGCGATCATGGCCTCCCGTGCGTTGGAAAACAAAAGGGACCGCTACAAGACCATGCTCATAACGCCCTTCATGTCCTGCAGCGCCAGGCTGCCTATCTACGTGCTGTTCTCACAGCTCTTTTTCCCGAACACAGCCATGCTCGCAGCATATTCCATGTATCTTTTGGGGCTTGCAGTAGCCATTCTGTGCGCCCTGCTCCTCCATCTTTTCGATAAAAAGCATTCCGAAGAGAATTCCCTGCTCATTGAGCTGCCGGAATATAAGTCCCCCAGCGCCAGAACGATCTTCATCTATGTTTGGGAAAAAGTAAAGGATTATCTCACAAAAGCCGGCACCACCATCTTTATCGCCTCTATCATCATGTGGTTCCTGTTAAACTTCGGCCCCGGCGGATATTCAGACGATATGTCCCAGACCTTTGGCTCCATGATCGGCCGCTGGATCGTGCCCTTCTTCGCCCCGATCGGCCTCGGCTTCTGGCAGATCGTCGTTGCTCTAATTGCGGGAATTTCCGCCAAAGAAGTAGTGGTTTCCTCCTGCGCCGTGCTGTTCGGCATTTCCAATATCAATTCTGCCGCTGGAATGTCTGTCATGCTTGCCTCTCTTGGCACCATGGGCTTTGGGCCTTTGAACGCCTACGCACTCATGACCTTCTCCCTGCTGTACGTTCCCTGTGCTGCCACCCTCGCCACAATAAAGCGGGAAACCGGAAGCTGGGCAAGAACAGGCCTTTCCGCCGCCTTCCAGATCGCGGTGGCCTGGATCGTTACCTTTGCCGTGTATCACATCGGCCTGCTGTTCGTTTGATTTGAAAGCGTATGCTCACACACCGGAAAGGAGCTTTTTATGCCGGGGATCCTCTCTACAATTTTGATCTGTCTTTTGATCTGCTTTGTCCTGTTTCTTTCCCTGCGCAAGCTGTGGAAGGATAAGAAACAGGGAAAAACCTGCTGTGGGGGCTGCGGCCACTGCGCCGCTTGCGGTAAAAAGAAAGAAAAATAGAAGGATAAAAAAGCGTACCCGACGGGTACGCTTTTTTGTTTGGCTGGTTTTGTGCTTTTATGAGATACGCAGAAGCCTAAGGGCACCGCTAAATTGTAGTTTAGCGCTCTAGTAGTTAGTTGTGAGTCGTTAGTTGTTAGAAGAGGCTTTGCCCTTGAACTCCCCCTGCTAAGAGGAGGTCACAGGCAGGCTCACCGCCAATCACCATATGAATTCCAACTTTTTGGTACCTTTCTTTCAGCTAAGAGGCTGCTATGCAATTTCATATGAATGTTTCGCTAAAGCCCTTTTGTTTCTATAAGAGATCGAAGAAAGTGCCAGACTGCTTTTTGGTTTTCATAGGAAACGTTTTCTACAAATTCAGTTACGCAGTCATTGAGCTCTCTTTTCAAATTCCCTGTGAAAAGATAATCCAAGCTTACCGAAAACAGTTTACTGACTTCAAGAAAATCCTTGGGAGTAAGACTGCTGATTCCATGCTCCACACAGGAAATCTGCTTACCGGTCATTCCCAGATGCTCACCTAATGCGTCCTGCGTCATTCCGTGCAATTTCCGCAAATCTGTGATCCTTCTGCCAATCGCGACCAAATCATATTCCATAAGCTCACCGCCATCTTTTCGTCTATACATAGACTAACCCAAAGTTGTAGAAGATGTCGGCCATATATGGACGATCCAAAAGATTTTTATGAAAGGAATAATGGAATGACTAAGGGCCGTGCATGAAGCTCATGCACGGCCCTTCTAACGACTAACAACTGATCTCTGACAACTTATTTTACCAGGTTTGCGATCTCCTCGGCAAAATTATCGGAACGCTTCTCAAGGCCCTCGCCCTTCTCAAAACGGATGGCATTCTGGAAGGTGATGGAACCGCCCAGCTCCTTGGCGGAGTTCGCGATATACTGCTCCACCGTGACAGAGCCGTCCTTTACAAAGCTCTGCTGCAGCAGGCAGTTCTCCTCGTAGAACTTGCGCATCTTGCCGGTCACAATGCCTTCCTTGACCTTGTCGGGCTTGGAAGCCATCTTGGGATCGTTCTCCATCTGAGCAAGCAGAACCTTCTTCTCTTCTTCCAAAGTGGCCTCGTCCACCTGAGATTTATCCCAGAAACGGGGATTGAGAGCGGCGATCTGCATAGCCACATCGCGGCCCACAGTTTCCACCTTCTCGGCGGGCAGGTCGGTCTTCAGGTTTACCAAAACCCCAATCTTGCCGTCAGCATGAACATAGGAAACGCTTACGTCGCTGTCAAACCGGGCAAAACGGCGGATCTTGATATTCTCTCCGATGACCAGAACCATTTCCTGCAGCTCTTCCTGAACGGTACGGCCATTGCCGTAAGGAGCAGCCATAAGAGCGTCCATGTCGGCAGGGGCTGTCTTGGCGACCACCTCTGCCACGCCCTTCACGAAATTCTTGAACATGTCGTTTTTTCCGACAAAGTCAGTCTCGGCATTGACCTCAACAACAACGCCGGCACCGTCGATAGAAGCGGCGTAAGCGGCGCCCTCGGCAGCGATGCGGCTTGCCTTTTTCTGGGAAGCGGCCAGGCCCTTCTCACGAAGAAGCTCTATTGCTCTCTCCATATCGCCGTTGGAATCGGTCAGCGCCTTCTTGCAGTCCATCATACCGCAGCCGGTCTTCTCACGAAGAGCGGCAACGTCTTTTGCAGTAAAATTCATTTTATATCATCCTTTTCTTAGGTTATTTCTTTGAAATCCGGCACGGAAAGAGCTTATTCCTCGGTAGAGCCCTCATCCTGGGCCTCTTCAGCTTCTTCCTCAGCGCCCTCTTCATCTCTTGCGGCAGCACCCATCTGACCCTCACGGCCTTCGATAACGGCGTCAGCCATAGCACCGGCAATCAGCTTGACAGCGCGGATAGCATCATCGTTGCCGGGAATCACATAATCGATCTCGTCGGGATCGCAGTTTGTATCCACAATAGCCACGATCGGAATATGCAGCTTGCGGGCCTCGCTTACGGCAATGCGTTCCTTGCGGGGATCAACGATAAACAGGGCGCCGGGGAATTCGGTCATTTCCTTGATGCCGCCCAGATACTTTTCCAGCTTTTCGATCTCCAGCTGAAGCTGAGAAGCTTCCTTCTTGGGAAGCAGCTCAAAGGTGCCGTCCTCTTCCATCTTGCGGAGCTGCGCGAGACGCTGGATCCGCTTGCGGATGGTGGAGAAGTTGGTGAGCATGCCGCCCAGCCAGCGGGCATTGACATAGTAAGCACCTGCGCGGATGGCCTCTTCCTTCACAGACTCCTGGGCCTGCTTCTTGGTGCCTACAAACAGAACACTCTTGCCCTCAACGGACAAATCACGCACAAAGTTGTAAGCCTCTTCCAGCTTCTTCACCGTCTTCTGCAGATCGATGATGTAAATACCGTTACGTTCTGTGAAGATGTAGGGAGCCATCTTGGGGTTCCATCTTCTTGTCTGATGGCCAAAGTGTACGCCGGCCTCCAGAAGCTGTTTCATTGATACGACTGCCATGTTTGAAAACCTCCTTGGTTTTTCCTCCGGGTTGCCGTTTATTTCGGCGCGAAACCCGCGCGAGAGGCAAACCGTGTGTATTTTGCTGAAATATTATAGCACAGCACATTCACGGAAGCAAGCTTTTTTTCAGCTTTTTCTCTGGATCTCAGCTTATTTTTCTCAAAAGCCCAGCTTATCCAGAGCCTTTGCAAGCATACTCTCTTTTTTCTCCTGCCTCGGAAGCTCAAAATCCACAAGTACTGTGTCGTCTCCGATGAGCTTAATGTCTTTCCAGGGAATCACAAGGTCTGGCTCCCTGCCCAAAATGCCCAGCAGCTTAAGGCGTCCGTATATCACCACGGCGGTAAGCTGAGCGGATTCCAAATTCATTTCCACATCTGAAACAAAACCGATCCTTCCCCCGTCTTTTATGTTTATCACTTCTTTGTTACGCAGATCACCCATCCGGCATTTCATAGTATCACCCCGCGATTATATCTGTTCTATTCTTATGCTTATGCCACGCGGCGGCA
Source organism: uncultured Acutalibacter sp. (assembly GCA_964577585.1). GTDB lineage: Bacteria > Bacillota > Clostridia > Oscillospirales > Acutalibacteraceae > Acutalibacter. Next base: position 6,804 of record CAZNZS010000059.1, on the reverse strand, counting down.
GAATTTGCTTTTTTCCGCTGTCGGTGATACAATAAAATCAAATACAAAACAGTATATCTGTCTGAAACCATTCCGCAGAAATTTCATTTTAGAAAGGACGGACTCCTTATGAACATCTGGCATGACATTTCCCCCAAGCGTATCAACGCAGACGATTTTTTTGCCGTGATCGAGATCACCAAGGGGGGCAAGGCAAAGTACGAAATGGATAAGGAAACAGGCCTGCTCAGGCTTGACCGTGTGCTGTATACCTCCACCCATTATCCTGCCAATTACGGCTTTATCCCCCGTACCTATGCCAACGACGGCGACCCGCTGGACGTGCTGGTGCTCTGTTCCGAGAACATCATCCCCATGTCCCTGGTGCGCTGCTATCCCATCGGCGTTATCATTATGGATGACGGAGGGAAAAAGGATGAGAAGATCATCGCCATCCCCTTTGATGATCCGACCTATAACAGTTACAAGGACATCAAGGAGCTGCCTTCCCACATTTATGAGGAAATGCAGCACTTTTTCAAGGTCTATAAGGAACTGGAAAACAATAAGAGCACAGAGATTGAGATGGTCTGGGGGCCTGAAGAGGCTAAAGAAATCATCAGCTCCTGCCTGGAGCGGTACTTAAACGACTTCTGCCGGTAAATTTTTTTGAAATTCCGTAAGTGTTTTTCGCCTCCGGGTTGTATAAGCAGTAAAGAAAAAAGGGGAGCATGGCCATGAAACAAATCAAAATCGTATGCACGCTTGCCCTTGCACTGCTTTTGGCGCTCTCTCTGACTGCCTGCGGAAGCGACGCCTCTTCTTCTCCTCTCATGGCAGACCGGTGGGAACCCATACGGGCGACCGTGGTGAAGTGCAGCGAAAAGGAGGACGGCCAATGGCGGCTGATGGTCACGGGAGAAAGAGGACTTTCCTTTCTCACCTGTTCCGAGGTAAACGAAACCTCCGGAGCTTTCCTGCCCGGTGCGGTGATCGACATAGCAGGAGTGACCGCGGAGCAGTGCTCTTACCCCAGTACGCTGGTCGGCGAATCCATCAGCATCACTGTGGTGGAACCGGGCCAAAATTTTATCGGGTTGTATCAGGATGTTCTCGACGCGCTCTATGACGAGGAAAAGAGCATGAATCCCCAGGGCTCTCCGGACTTCAGCATCACCTATGCTTTTGACCTCACCGAGGTCCACAACCTGAGCGAAGCGGAAAAGCATGCCCTGGCCTATCTCTTTACCTGTGCCCACGATACGGATTGGGAGACAGGTGTACAGCCGGCCGGCGGAGGCCTTTCCACCTATCAGGAGCTGGTACAAGAGGGCGAGATCGACGAAAAGACGCTCCGCTTTGAACACGGCATTCTCTTTACGATTCAGGACGAACCCGCCCAAAACGGAAGCTTTTCCTTTTCCGCGAAAAAGTGGCGCAGCGAATCGGAAGCCGTCTGTCACGAGCACTGCACCGCCAACTGGAAAGGAAATGGCTGGACCTTTGACGGTCTTGGATAAGAACAGCCGCCAGAGTATTTTCCTTCGGGATACATGGAGGCATTTTCTGCAAAAACTTTTTTGAAAAATGGTGAGTGTTTTTTGCTTCCGGGTTGTATAAGCAGTGAAGAAAGGAGGCGCATGATTATGAAAAAAGTGAAATCTCTCTGCGCTCTTACCCTTGCTCTGTTTTTACTGCTTTCCTTTTCCGCCTGCGGAAACGACACCCCTGCTGCCGGAAACGGGAACAGCTCTCCCACCGCCGGGGGCAGCACCGACAGTATGCCGGAAACCGGAAGCTCTCAGGCCGGACCGGAAAGCCCACAAGCTGCAAAAACCTCTGATGTCACCATGGAAATAAAAATCTGTACGGTAAGTGGAAACAACGTTCAGGGTGTGGGGCTTACAGAATCTTATGGAGAGGCTTACGATTTCTCCTGTGCGCCTGAACAGCTGAAGGGTGCCGATGCCCTTCTGCCCGGTATGGTGGTGAAGGTCGGCTTTGACGGAACCGTGCTGGAGACCTGGCCCGCCCAGATCCGTGCGGAAACGGTCACGGTAAAGGACCAGCAGCCGGATTACTATTCCCTGTATCTTCATATTCTGAAGGATATCTACGGTGAGGACCCGGGGCTAAACGATGCTGAACATTATTTTGGCTTTGACTTCACCGGGATCGAAAAGCTCAGCGAAGAAGAAAAGATGCTGCTTGCTTGGAATTTCTCTTCCGAATACGGCGTGGAGCCCCTTCACGGCACCCTGCAGGAATTGATGGATCAGGGATATATCGACGAGGAAGGCCTTTATTGGGAAGACGGCCTCCATTTTAAAATAGAAGAAAAAGAATGTAAGGACAATACTGTTTCCTATTCGGTGCAGAAATGGAAAAGCGGCCTGGGCGCTGTGGGCTATGAGAACACAGCCTCTCTGGACAAAAACGGCAAATGGATCTTTTCAGAAATCTCCTCAATGTGGATCTCATAAGTATTGTTAGCTGTTAGTAATTAGTTATTAGAGAAGGGCCTGTCCCCGGTGTCCCTGAAAGGGAGAGAGGGATTGTCCTCCGCCCTTATTCCCTTTCTAACATCTGACAACCCATATCTGACGACTAACCGGTCAGAGGCAAATGCCTCTGACCGGTTTGCTTATCCGTTTAACATCTTATTTCGCTTTTTATTTTCCCCAGCGCCCCCTTTTCCAGCCGGGAAACCTGTGCCTGAGAAATGCCGATGGTGTCCGCCACCTCCACCTGTGTCTTTCCTCCAAGGAACCGCATGGAAAGGATCTTCTTTTCCCTGTCGCTGAGATTCCTGATTGCCTGCTTGATGGCAATCTCCTCCAGCCAGTCGCCGTCATCACTGTGATCCCCCACCTGATCCATAATATAGATGGTGTCGCCTCCGTCGGAGAAAACTGGTTCATAGAGGGAAACAGGCTCCACAATGGCCTCCAGGGCCACTACAACGTCTTCCCGCTTCATATCCAGATTTTGGGAGATCTCTTCCACCGTGGGCTCTCTCCCTTTTTCCGCTGTCAGCCGCTCTCTGCACTGAATGGCCTTGTATGCCGTATCCCGCATGGAGCGGCTGACCCGCACGGAATTGTTATCCCGCAGAAACCTTCGTACCTCGCCGATGATCATAGGAACGCCGTAGGTGGAAAACTGCACTCCTTGGGTGATATCGAAATGATCTATGGCTTTTATCAATCCTATGCACCCTACCTGAAACAGATCGTCCGGGTTCTCTCCCCTGTTTCCGAAGCGCTGTATCACGCTTAAAACAAGTCTCAGATTTCCAGCTATCAGCTCTTCTCTGGCCTCTTTATCGCCATTGTGGCTGCGGATCAGAAGCTCCTTCATTTCTCCGCTTTTCAGCACCTTCAGGCTGGAAGTGTTGATACCGCAGATCTCAACTTTTCCCTGCATAGAAAAATACCTCCGTAATTTTCTTTACGAAGGTATTCTTTGCCTTTTTATGAAGTTTTAATCGCCTTTTCACCGTTCTGGAATATAATGGAAATCCCTTTGAAAAGGTATACTTTTTTCCCGCGTCAAAGCACCGGCTCACAGATCCCGCCCGCAGCATTTCTTGTACTTCTTTCCGCTTCCGCAGGGACACGGATCGTTTCTTCCGATCTTCTCTCCCTTTACCACGGTCTTGGAACGCTTCTGCTCCTTGTAAAGCTCTTTCCTGCGCTCTTCGGGAATAAGCTCTTCCCACTGGGGAAGATTATAAAGCCAGTCGGCCTTGGCTTCCACCATATTTTTATAGAGAAGCTCCTTGTCATAGTTGAGGTTCACTTCAGTGTCCTCTTCGATCTCTTCCAGAGGATTCTTCTCCTTCAGGCTGTCGTTGATACCGTCCAGAAAGCCCACCATGGTCATCAGGTCCACACCGAACTTTTCCGCATATCCCTTTACAGTGTTTTTTCTGGGCTTGCTTTTCAAAATTTTCTCGTAAATTGACCTTTCAGTGTCAAAATAAGTTTTCCAGAACACTTTTCCTTTCTTTTGCTGCTGTTCTTCGGCATATTTCTGCCACTGCTCCAACAAAGCCATTCAGAGGCCCTCCTCAGGAATAAAATGGTTTCTCGCCCTGCATTCTAGCATTTTCTGCCGGTTCTGTCAATAAATCGGAAAATTTCCGGACTGCTTTCTTGAAAAAGAAGATAAAACATGATACTGTTGATTCCAAAGGAGGCGGTACAGTGAAAATCACGGACAGAATCTTTCCTCCGCCCTATGCTCAAAAAGCTCTGGAAACACTGGGCCAACATGGTTTTGCAGCCTGTCTTGTAGGCGGCTGTGTACGGGATGCGCTGCTGGGAAGTGAGCCAAACGACTGGGACATTGCCACAAGCGCACTGCCCAATGAGACCGCCGCCTGCTTCCGAGGCCTCCACTGCATTGAAACGGGAATGCGCCACGGCACCGTGACCGTCGTTCTGGACGGTCACCCTGTGGAGATCACCACCTTCCGCAAGGACGGTGCGTATCAGGACCACCGAAGGCCGGAAACCGTGGAATTTTCCCGGCAGCTGGAAGAAGATCTTTCCCGCCGGGATTTTACCATAAACGCTCTGGCTTGGGATCCAAAAAACGGCGTCACAGACCTTTTCGGCGGCAGAGAGGATTTGAATGCTCATGTCCTGCGCTGCGTGGGAGATCCACTGCGCCGTTTTGAGGAAGACGCCCTGCGCATTCTCCGCTGTCTTCGGTTTGCTTCCACCCTGAGCTTTTCCATAGAAAACGATACAGCCTTTGCCATGGAACGGCAAAAGGAGCTGCTGCTTCATATCTCCCATGAACGGGTCCGGGAGGAGCTGACAAAGCTTCTTGTCGGAAAGAACACGGAAAAGGTCCTGCTGGAATACGGAAGCATTCTCTTTACCGTAATTCCGGAGCTTTCCCTCATGAAAGGCTGCGGGCAGGAAAATCCCTATCACTGCTATGACGTGTGGGAGCACAGCCTCCGCGCTCTCGGCGCGGTACCTCAGAAGCCTGTTCTGCGCTGGGCTGCCCTTCTTCACGACTGTGGAAAGCCCGCAGCCAAATTCTACGATAAAAACGGTACAGCGCATTTTTACGGCCACGAAAAGAAAAGCGTGGAGATTGCCGGATCTGTCCTTGACCGGCTTCGCTTTTCCAATCGCGACACCCAGGATATCCTGACACTGATCGCCGCCCACGGAGAAGTTTTGCCGGTACCGGAAAAGCGGGTACGCCGCCTTCTTGGAAAGCTGGGCCCTGAACAGCTTTTTGCCCTGCTGAAGCTCATGCACGGCGACCTTTCAGGTCAGGCGCCGTCCCTGTATCAAGAACGCTCTGCCATGATTTCTGAGGCGGAAAACTGTGCAAAGAAGCTGCTAAAAGAAGAAGAACGCCTCACTTTACGCACTCTGGCCGTAAATGGCAGAGATCTTATGAGCATCGGCGTTCCCCCGGGGCCGGAAATGGGCCGTATCCTGAAAGCTCTCCTTGACCTGGCTTTGGACGGGAAGCTTTCCAATGAAAGAAGCATACTGCTGGAGGAGGCCCAAAAGATCAAGCTCTCTTTTTCGTGCATGAAGTGAGAGGACAAAAGCATATGGAATCATTATACTTTTAACATTATCAATTCAATGATTGGGAGGATGCCTATGGAATGGGTAGAACGGCTGAATGAAGCCATTGACTACATGGAAAAGCATTTGACAGAGGAAATCGATATAGAGCAGCTGGGAAGGATCGCCTGCTGCTCCTCTTACCATTTTCAGCGAATGTTTACCTATATGGCGGGGGTACCGCTATCCGAGTACATTCGCAGACGTAAAATGTCTTTGGCTGCAGCGGAGCTGCAAAGCGGCAGCCCGAAGATCATCGACCTTGCCGAAAAGTATGGGTATCACTCCCCCACTGCCTTTAACCGTGCGTTTCAATCTGTCCATGGGATAGCGCCCTCCGCGGTCAAAACGCAGGGTACGGCGGTAAAAGCCTTTCCGCCTCTAAGATTTTCTATTGCTGTCACCGGTGGAGAAGCCTTGGATTACCGGGTCGAGAAAAAGTCGGAATTTCGCATACTTGGAATTTCCGCTCCGCTTTACGCAGACATTGAAAATAATTTTACAGTCGTTCCCGAGCTGTGGCAAAGAGCGGCGGCAGATGGCACTGTGGAAAGGCTGGCCTCCAAAATGGACTCCTATCCTATGGGGATTTTGGGAGTCAGCGCTTGCAATGAAAAAGAGCAATGGCGCTATTTTATTGCCGTATCCAGTACACAGACTGCCGAAGAATTTGAGGAATATGCCGTTCCCGCCTGTACCTGGGCTATTTTTTCCGGCTCGGGAACCAATCTTTCTGTACAAACGTTGGAGAGGCGCATTATAACTGAGTGGCTGCCTTCCTCCGGATATGAATACGCCAATGCCCCTGATATTGAAGTCTACTTAAACCCAGACCCACAAAACGCCCAGTATGAGGTTTGGATCCCGGTAATTCCTGCAAAATAGATATAAAGGAAGCAGCCGAAAGGCTGCTTTCTTAAATTTCATGCCGATTCTATTTTTCCTGATAAGAAGGAGCATTTTTCGGCGTACCGCCTTTGATCACATTGCGGTAATAAGAATAGGTCAAAGGCTCGCTTTCACTGAGGACCTCCATCTCCTCCGCTTCCCCGATAAACATCATATGGGTGCCGAGATCAACGGTGTCGATCACGCGGCAGCTGTATCTGGCGCAGGCATTTTCCCAGCAGTAGGGCATTCCGGCCTGATCCCTGACCGTGGAGGGATCACCGTATTTCTCAAGATCCCTGCCGGAGCGGAACCCAAATTTTCCGATAAAGGC
>CAZNZS010000058.1:0-14671 GCA_964577585.1 uncultured Acutalibacter sp. | reverse complement strand
GCCGGGAAAACACGCTGGTTTATCTGAGCAACGCCGTGGAAAAATTCTGCCGGGAAAAGGGACTGCCTCCACAGGAATCTTATTGTAAATGGGGTTCTTACGGCTTTACAAAGGAAGGACTGCTCTGTCTGGAGGAGTATTGGCCGGGTGCCACGGAGGAAACTTATGGCGGTGAGGCCGGTTATATCTATACCGTGGAAACAGAAAAAGTGCAACTCTTAGCCGATATTCCACACGCCTTCGTTTCGGAGGAGGCGGTGAAGGTGACTGGCTGTGAATTCGTACCGGATGCGCTGGCCGCCATGAAGCAGGCGGAACGGGAAGGAAAGCTCTCATTGAGGTTCTATGCGGAAAACAGCCCAGAAATGCTCCGCTGGATCGAAAAGGCGATCCGGCAGGAGTATGAAAAAAGTGGAGAATTTCCCTATTACCAAGATTTCCTGAAGGCCAAATTCCGGCTTCTTTAGAGACGGGACAGAGCAATTGGGAATGAGTAATGGCACGTTTGAATAAGAACAGAAAATACAGTACGGGCGCTGCGGAGAGATCCGCAGCGCCCGTCGGTTCTGCTTTGTTGTGATACTTTCCCGCGGCGACAGTCAGGTTTTTTCCAGAAAATCTTTCAGCCTTGCATCAAAGGCGGCTTCCATCTCTTCCCGAAAGGCGATGGGAGTCTCAGGTGCGCCCATAAGGGAAAGAAGGTACTTAGTAAAGGCGGGATTCAGAATGAGCAGCGGGCCCAGGAGATAGGTGCCGAAAAAGTTATTTTGGCGAATGCCCTCAAAGGCGCATTTGGGATTCAGGCCCACGCCTCTTTTCACAGGGAAAAGGCCTGTGATATCTCCTAAAGGATATGCAAAGGTGAACTGAGATTTGAAGCCCATGAGTTCCTTATCCTGAAAGCTTCCCAAAAAGGTGCTGTTGTGGCGGTGCATCATGTCCCGCTTGGCAGAAAGCGGAAGCAGATCAAGGCAGTCAATCCGTCTGCCGTCATCGGTATCTATATATCTTCCAAAGATCTCGAGGGCATTTCCGGTAAACAGAAATACCGTTCCCTTCTCGATCTCATCACGAAGCTTTTCCCGATGGGGCATGAATTTGTCAATGACCTTCTCCTGCGTGCGCTCCGTCATGGGGCCAAGATAGACAAGGGACACGGGTTCCGAAAGAAAAGCCGGTTTCCCGTCGAAGGGGGTTTCCAGAAATTCCGCCTGAGGCAGGCATTTTTTCAGATATCTCATATTGCTCATATCCCCGAACATATTGCAGAATTCCGGGAAAAGTATTTCAATTTTCATTTGCCTTTTCCTCGCTTTCCTCGGGCAGAGATGCCAGGATCTCCCTGATTTGATCCTTTACATGGTTTGCCAGATTTATGGTGTACACGTCATACAGAATGAAGACGGTATCCGCGTTCTGAAGCCGCAGCTTTCCGGCGGCCTCTTCGTTTTCCCGAAGATGGGATATCTTTTCCATTGGGATGCCGGCAAGTTCCAGGCGTAGGGTGACGTCCCAGTGGCGGGCGCCGGAGGCGACTATCTGCACGATGCTGCCGTCGTTCAGGAACTCAAAATCCGTGTCGAAAAGCCAGGCTGTATTTTCCACGGAATGGGCGGCATCAAAATAATCGTCCAGGAACAGGATCACCGCCTTTTTCCCGGGATAGTCCCGGATGTTTTCAAAGGCACGGGAGCAGGCAATGGGGTTTTGCCCCTTTGCCAGGTGAAGGATCAGCTTTTTGCCCTTTACCTCCTCTTCGCTGTATCGTGTGGCGCTGATGGAAAGCTTGTCCATGGAGGCGGCGATCTCCTCCGGCGCAAGGCCGAATTCCGAAAGCAGCGCAATGGCGGAAAGGGAATTGTACACATTGATAGTGGCCTGGTTCGGCAGAGGGAATTCCATGGGCTTTTCGCTGATGGAAACGGTCATGCGGTGATCTTCTCCGTCTATAGCGGTAGTTCTGTACTTTGCCTCAGGAGAGCGGAAGCCGCAGGCGGAGCAATGGGCCCTGCCGATGTGATGGTACCGGACGAAATCCCAGGAGAGCTTTGCACCGCACCGGGGGCAGGTGGTAATATCCCGCACGATATTTTCACATTCGGCCTTGTCGGAGGGAAGGCGGTCAATGCCGAAATAGACCCGGTCATTTTCAGGCCGGAGCCCTCCGCAGATCAGGTCGTCCGCGTTTAATACCAGGCGGGTGCTTTTGGGGATATAAGTGTTCAGGATATCCACGATAAATTCCACGTGGGCATTGCGCTTGAAGGAATCCCGGAAAAGATTGGTGCAGAGCAGCAGGTCCGGTTTCAAATAGGGCAGTATTTTCGGGGAGCTTCTCTCGTCCAGCTCAAAGACGGCAAGGTCCTTTTTGGGCTTTCCGAAAAAGGTGGAGTTGGCGATCAGGGCCGAGGCCACGCCGGTGTTTACATTGGTGCCGGAGCGGTTGCAGACAAAATCGTATCCACGGTCCTTCAGCACATCCTCCACCATATTGGCCACGGTGGTTTTTCCGTTGGTGCCCGTAATGCCGATCACGGTTTTCGGTCTGGGCATGCGCCCCAGAAAATCCGGACAGAGAATGATTGCCCAGGAGCCGGGCATGGAGGTGCCCTTTCTGCCGATCAGCTTCAGCACCAGCGCCGTTCCTCTGGCAAAAAACAGGGCAAAATAAAACCGGAGATTTCTTTTCATAGTGGTACCCCGCATACAAAGTAGTTTTTTGATCGTTCCATACCGAAATTCCATTATACACTTTGTTTGGCTTCTTTTCAACACTTCATGATTTTCGGGAGCGCCCGCCTCCGCGGAAGTGTCCGCCTCGAAGATTTTCACAAGGATAGGGCTTGACCTTTCCCATAAAATCCTATATCATGGGCTTAATAAGCAATTCTGTTTGGAGGGAGCTTTTATGAAAACTTTGCCCGTTGCAGTACAGGTTTATTCCGTTCGCGAAGATGCCGAAAAGGATTTTCGCGGCACCATGAAAAAGATCAAGGAGATCGGCTATGACGGCGTAGAGCTGGCCGGCCTTTACGGGCTTGAGCCCAGCGAGATCAGAGCGGCCATTGCCGCCGCCGGTCTCGAGGCCGTTTCCGCCCATGTTCCTTTCCAGGAGCTGGTAGCGGACATGGAGGGCACCATCCAGAAGTATGTGGAGATCGGCGTGAAGTACATTGCCATTCCCTATCTGATGGAGGAGGATCGCCCCGGCACGCCCAAATTCGAAGGAAATGTAAAGCTGTTTGAAGAGATCGGCAAGGCCTGCAAGGCCCACGGCATCCAGACGTTGTACCATAACCACGACTTTGAGTTTGTAAAGATGCCCGATGGCCGTTACGCCCTCGATTACATTTACGACACCATTCCCGCCGACCTGCTGCAGACCGAGCTTGACACCTGCTGGGTAAATGTGGCCGGAGAAGATCCCGCCGCCTATGTGCGCAAGTATGCGGGTCGCGCCCCGGTGGTCCATCTAAAGGACTTCCACAAGGAAGGCAAGCCCGCCAATATGTATCAGCTTATCGGCACTGACGTGGAGGAGCAGGAGAGCCATGGTACCTTTGAATTCCGTCCCGTAGGTTACGGGGACCAGCATTTCCCCGCCATCCTGGAGGCATCTGTAGACGCGGGCGCAAAGTGGGTAGTGGTAGAGCAGGACCAGTCCATCGGTCGCACTCCCATGGAGGCCATCACCCTGAGCCGTCAGTATCTGAAGGAGCAGGGCTGGTAAGGTAGTTAATAATAGTTGTCAGTTACTAGATAAAGTTATAAAAAAGGCAGGCTTCCTAATTTGAAGGATGCTTGCCTTTTCATATTCAATCAAATATTTAAACATTGTTATCTTGACAAATCTTATATCTTATAATATAATATCAAGTAGTGGGAGCAAGCTATTTCTTAACCTTGAAAAGAGATTATAATAATACAACTTGGAATTGCGAATTGGTAAATAATGTAGTCTCTAATTTCGCGTGGAATTGGTAAGATCTTTTTATGAAGAAAAGAAAAATATGTCCAGCCTTTTTCTATTTACTTTCTTACGTATGCTTTGCCCTGCTGGTGCTATGGGGGCTACCCATCTTGCTGAATTGGATAGTTGGGCTAGTACAAAGAAATTACCAAATCATTCCTTTGATTGCGGTGAATGTCCTATATTGGACGATATTGGCCCTCTTTCTGTTGTACCGTACCCATAAAAGTATCCAGTTAACAAAAAAGAGCATTTTTCTCAGCGCTTTTCTGGTATTGCTTTCGCTCTGTCTGACTGTATTTGCCTTTTGGCAGGATAGAGGTTGGGAAGGTATGATTCTTTTGACGGTTGAACAGCTTTATGATTCCATTCTCCTTCTGAGAAGCCGAAGATATGCTTCAAATCCGGCAACAAGTGAGAAAAAAGAAAGGAATTCCTGATTTTCTGGAGGCCTCTGTTGACGCAGGCGCAAAGTGGGTAGTGGTGGAGCAGGACCAGTCCATCGGCCGCACTCCCATGGAGGCTATTACTTTAAGCCGCCAGTATCTGAAGGAGCAGGGCTGGTAAGGTAGTTGTTAGTTATTTAGTTGTTAGTAATTAGAAGGGCTCCCGAAAACATGGTTTTCGGGAGCCTTTTTTGTGCTCTGTTTTATAAATAGCGCAGAACGGCGATCACCTTGCCGAGAATGAACACATTTTCAGCGTAGATCGGTTCGTAATCCGGGTTTTCCGGCTGCAGGCGAATTCGGCCCTGCTCACGGAAAAAGCGCTTTACGGTGGCCTCGTCTTCTATCATCGCCACGACAATATCTCCGTTTTCCGCGGCGGGAGTGCGCTCGGCCACCACGTAGTCGCCATCAAGGATCCCGGCGTCACGCATACTGAGGCCGCTGACATGAAGGGAAAAAAGCTCCTTGCCCTCTTTTTCGGGGAAGGGAAGGTACCCTTCGATATCCTCCACCGCCAGGATTGGCTGGCCGGCAGTGACTTTTCCGAGGATCGGGACCTGTACTGCGGCGGCGCTGCCCTCAATTCGAATAGAGCGGTTCAGCCCGGCATCCCTTGTGATGTAGCCCAGCTTTTCCAGTGTTTTCAGGTGGGCGTGAACGGTGGAGGTGGAGCGCAGCCCGGTGGCGGCGCAGATCTCACGCACCGAAGGAGGAACACCCCGGGGCGCTTCTTTTACTAAAAAATCGTAGACCTTTTGCTGGCTCTTGGTAAGTCGTTCCATAACAGCCCCCTGCAGGAAAACCGTTCGCGCCGTCATTTCACCGCAATTTTGCGGGACAGGGAGGCGGCTGCATAAAGCCGGTTCCGTATTTTAATTTAGTATAGCACATCCGGACGGGAAAAGTAAACATTTGTTCCGAAATTCCTTTCGGAATTTTTTGGAGGCGGGCGGTTTTTTGAAAGTTTACAATTCCTCTGGAATTTCTTCAATGTTTATTCATACCTTCGTAACATCTCTAAAAATCATTGGGATATAATAAGCTTGTATTCAAGAGAAATGGACCGCACCACTTCTTGCGATACAATGTTCTACCCTCCTCAATAATACCCCTCAAGCAAAAAGGAACGGGCCGGCAAATTGCCGGCCCGTTCCTTTTTGCATCGAAAAAAATCAGAAAAGGTAAAAAGATTTCACAATTTTATTGACAATTTATTAAGATTTTGATATTATAAAAAATGAAAACAACAGCTTACAAAATACTTGGTGATTTTCATTTGATCTTCGAGTCTCTATTTTGAAAGGGATGAGTCCGATGCACCAAAGAAAAAAGAGCTTTTTTCGGCGGTTTCGCGAAGCAAAGTATTTCTGCGCAAGGCAAGCTGACTTTATCCGATCAGGAAAAAGAGTGATTTGATACGAAAAAGGATATTGGCTGTTTGTGTCCTCATTTGTGTGTTCAGCGTTCTTTTATCGACCAGTGCCTCCGCATACCGTTTTTTTCCTGGAAATCTGAAATTGGACAAGACAAAGCAGATGACCTATTATGTGCACAAGGACTTTTCCGACACGACCTTCGCCGACATGAATCATGCCCTTTACAAGTGGTACCAGGCGTGCGGGTATAACCTGATGCGCAGGCATCCCACGGAAAGACACAGCCGAAGCGACTTCAATTCCAGCACAAGCAGAGACAACCTGAATCTGGTCTACCGAGTTCCGGTAGGGGTCGACGAATATGTGGCCGCTAATCGTTTGCGCTCGCATTCTGCAAATGGAATGATCTTTGAAAGTGATATCAACTTCAACATGAGTAAAAAGTTTGCAAACAGCGCGCAGCCGGGCGCCTTTGACAGTTATTCCATTTTTTTTGCACGAATCAGGACATACAGTAGGTTGGATGACATAGATATCCCCACTGTGTCGGAAGCAGATGCCGTTATGATAGGAAATTGGGAGCTTAGAAAAAATACCACAACATACCGCAATCTGCGCAATGATGATATTCAGGGCGCAAAAGCCCTCTATTCCTGAGACGAAAGGAGGAAGAGCATGAAACAGAAATTCCGATTTTTAACCTGCGCGTTTTTGGCGCTGCTGTTCCTTTTTCCGGCCGGATGCGCACGGGAAGCGAAGGTGAAAACGCCGGAGCCGGCAGAACAAAGCGCCACAGTGGCAGGGCATGAGAAAGACGCAAAGACAGAAGCGGAGATCCCCCGTTCCACAAAGGCCGGTAAAAATGTCCCCGATGCAGAACAGGTGCTGTTCTCCGGAGTAACCGAGAAACTGTCTTTTTCCGAAATGATGGAAACCTCCACTCTGGTAGTGTATGGAGAGGTATCAAAAATTTGTGAACCCGCTCTGATCGAATGGGTGGACGGCGGCGAGTGCCATGTTACTGACGTGGAATTCTCTGTTCAGGAGACCCTGCGGGGCGAAGGCGGGGAAACGGTCACCGTCCGCACGCTGGGAGGCCTTGTTGACGGCGTTTATGAAGACTATGCGGAGACGCCGGAATTGCAGGAAGGGGAAGAGTGCCTGCTTTTCCTGTATCAGCCCGGCATGGGCGGGGGAATGAATACAAAGGGCGATTATTATTACCTGCGGGGGCTTTCCGACGGTGTGTACCGGCCCGCTATGGAAAGTAACGAAGCAGCTTCCCTTCAGGAAGAGCCTGTTTTGGTCAATTGCAGGGAACCGGCTTCCCAGCTCTCCAGACCGGAGACGCAGGAAACGGCAGAAATCAGTTTGAAGGATCAGGAGGAAAGCCCCGCGGGAACGGTGGTGTTCTCCCTTTCCGGGCTGAAAAGCTGGAGCGAGGGTTTTAACCGGCGGCACCCGGTGGATCCTGACTATTTCCGGAATACCACGCTGGAGGCATACCGCTTCAATCTGGAAAACGGTACGATGACCCAGGAGGAATACGACAGATACACGGCCCAGATAGACGAGTATGCCAGGCTCGTGCCTGCCGGAGAAAAGGCGGAGCCTGCGGAGCTCGAAAAACAAAAGGACGCCCTGCGGAAAAGCTTACAGGCTGAAGCGGGCTGACCGGCGCAGAAAACCCATAAATGAACCTTTTCCCATGAAGAGCTGCGCCCCGCGGTGGGGGGCAGCTTTTTGCATAAGAGCGGAACATACTTTTCCCGGCGCTTACAGCTTCCTTTGAAAAGCCCCGGCACAAAACGCCGCATCTTCCCCGGAAAACAGCGAAAAAACACGGATATTCCGGGAAGGCCCCGGCCTGAAATGCCCAAGCCGGGAACAGAAACAATCAAAGATAACATAGTTGACAAGAAAATTAAATTTTGATAGTATTATTTTAGATAACTGATAGGCGGAGAAAAGCTTCTGTTATATCCGCAGGCTCGTAAAACAGGGAGACAAAATGAAGGAAGTATCTGAAGGAGGAAAACCATGAAAAAGATCAGAAAAGCTCTTGCGCTGCTGCTTTCGGTAATGATGCTGATACAGGCGGCTCCTCTGCAGGCCTTTGCAGAGGATGACCTTGTATCTGACGCCGTATCTGAGGTTCAGAATGAGGGAATGATTATTGAGCCAGAAGGAACTTTGGAGCCGGAGGACAGTTCAGAAACAGACAATGCGGAAGAAAGCGAAGAAGCTGCGGAAGCAGTCGATGTACCTGAAGAGAATGATGTTCAAGTGTTGTACGAAGTAGAAGAGCAGCGCGGCATTGCCGAAAAGCATTTTAAGCTGAGCGACGGTTCGTTTGTCGCGGCTGCTTATCCGGGACCGGTACACTATGAGACGGAGGATGGGGACTTTGAGGATATCGACAACACATTGACCTTATCCAAGGCCTACGTGTACTCATCCGGAGAAGTGAAGCAAGCAAATTTGTTTCAGGCACAGAACGGGAAAGAATCTAAAAGCTTTTCCTCTATTCTGCGTCCCGATGAAAAATTTCTGTCCCTTTCCAATGGCGATTACAGCCTCGGTATGGCGATCTTGCACCCGGATACCGCACAGGAGCTGACAGCCGGCAAGACATTGGAGTTTAAAAAGGAAAAGCAGGAAGAAGATGTTTCCGCTTCTTCCATGCAGGAGCAGGACCCCAACACAAGTACAGACCCTGAAGTTGATCCTGAAACAGAGGACAAGGAGGAGCTTCCACAGCCTTTGGAAGCAGAAATTCCCGGTCCAGTGCAGGAATTGGGAAATGAAGCAAGCATAAATTCCGGCTTGACGGAGGAAAGCGGCGCTGCAGGGACGGAGGAAAATTCTCCGGAATCCGAACCTGAGTCCGCAGTACCGTCAGAACCCGATCAGCCTGACGGCGAAGCAAGCGACGCTTCGCAGTCTACTGCCCCAACCGATGATTTGGAGAGTTCCGCAGTTGAAAATGCCGAGCCTGAGAACGACGGTCAGGGCGAAGAAGGAACGGACAAGCTTCCGTCAGCCAATATTGAAAAGACAGATCCTTCAACCGCTGAAATGGCTGTCAGCGTTTCTGCCAAGGTCGACAACCCGGAAAGCGCAAGGACCGCCTCGAATATTTTCACCTCGATCAAAGAGGATCAGGCCAATACGGCGGAAGCAGAGAAGGACAGTATGTCCAAGCGTTCGCTGGAAGAACAGCTGCAGCCTGAAAAGATATCCTCCACGGTGACGTATGAGAACGTCTGGCCGGGGGTCGATCTCCGCTATTACAATTACGGGTATCATGTAAAGGAAAGCATTGTCGTCAAACAGCCGCAAAAGAGCTATCGGTACAGCTTCCTTTTCCATTTTGACGGCCTGACGCCGGTTTTACGGGAAAACGGCGCTGTCGATCTCATCAATGAAGACGGGGAGATCATCTATCAGATCCCGGCGCCTTACATGGTGGACGCCGACCAGGCAATTTCCTATGACGCCGCCTATGAGCTGGCCGAAACAAAGGAAGGCTATGTACTGACCGTCAGCGCAAGCGAAGAGTGGATCAATGATGAAAATCGCGCGTTTCCCGTTATGATCGACCCGACTCTCATTTTGATGGGAGGATCTTACCAAGGGAATATCACTATGACAGGCCTTAGTTCCGGAAGAACAACAACCGGTGCAGAATTGCAAAGTTTATATCTTGGCCGGGATAAGGTTGGAAATATCACGCAGGGCTTTGCACAGTTTGGCACTCTTCCTGCATTGCCGACAAATTGCAATATGGTCAAGGCAACATTTAACCTGTATCAGTACTCCTATATTCCTGTGGGTATGACAAGCCTGGCCTTGCGAGCTCACGAGGTAACAGTGAGCAGGCCTTCCAACTATGCCACGAATGATGCCTGGATCAAAGGAATGACCTGGCAGACAAAGCCTTATTTTGATCCTAACCTCAGCGTTACATATGCCAAATCTTCCGCTTCTACAAACAACGCATATCTTTCGTGGGATATCTCACAGATTGTCAGTAAGTGGTACACCAATGGAACCGCGAATCGGATTCTTGCATTTGACGCGGTGGGTCCTTCTGAATTCAGCGCGACAAATTGCGCAAACAGCGTCTTTTGGCTAAATGCAAACAGTCTGCCGGCATTTTTGATTTTCTATAGGAATACAGTGGGCCTGGAGCCCAGGTATACTTACCAAACCATGGATATTGGAAGAGCAGGGGTGGCTAATATCGGCGACTACTCCTCTCAGCTGGTTCTTGCCAATACCTTGTTTACATTTCCAAGTGATGTCTCCCCCTTTTCATTAACTGCTTACTACAATTCATCTCAGGGTGCAAGAAACTTTTCAGTCAACAATTCAGCCGGGCTTCATACTGCAAATTATTCTACTATGAATATTGGAGCCGGTTGGAAGCTATCCGTACAGGAAACCGTTATAAAGACTACAGTTCAGACAAATAGCGCCTCTACAAGCTATTATGTTTATACCGATGAAGACGGAACGGAGCACTATTTTGACTCTTCGTCCTCTCAATCCTCTTTCTCTGATGAAGATGGGTTGGGGTTGACCCTCACTATATCGGGGTCTACATATACTCTTAAAGATGAAAAGGGAAATAAGAAAGATTTTTATAACGGATATCTGATTCAAGAAACAGATCGGAACGGAAATATCCTTTATTATATTTACAATAATTCGACTGCCTATTCTTCTTCCAGCCCGTTCAATCCCTCTTCCAGCACTTGGAGACCCAAATCTGGTCAATCAAACCAGCTCACTCAGATCGTACAGGTAAATGATAACGGATCAGCTGCAGACGTACAAAAGCGGCTTTGCAAGTTTACCTATGAGTCTGGTTACTTAGCATATGTTACCGACATGAGTGGAAAAAAGTACGCATTTACCCAAATCACGTCGCCAAGCGGCGGAGATAAAGTTCTTGCTTGCATTGATTTCCCCGACAATTATTCGGCTTGGTATGCCTATAACTCCAGCAATAAGCTTCTGGAAAAAGCATTCGATGAAGAAGCGAAATATGGAATGAACTTCGGTTATCAAGTGTTTTTTGGCAACAGAATGGTCCAAAGCGTAAAGGAATATACCGCGAACACTCTCAGCGGCGCTCAGACCGTTGGAAATGCATGGCATAGCTGGAACAACAGCCTGCAGCAGAAGATGTACCGCTTCTATGGACAAGACCATATTAAAGATACGGAAGATGACATTGTAAGTTACTATTTGTTCGATCTGGCAGGCCGAACGATTAACACGATCAATCGAAACTCTGATAGGTCCAAGGTGTTGGGCGCTTCTGCGGCAGCCTACACCAAAAATCAGGGCACATCCAAATCAAATAACCGTGTTTCCGGTGTGGCAACATCGGGAATACACGGAATAAACCTTATTCAAAACTCGGGTTTTGAAATCGATCCAGATTATATCTTGAGATGGGATGTTCCGCGTTCCTCATCTGGAATGGTATTGGATGGCATGTCCTGCAAAATCGGACTAGCAGAAGCCAATCCGGGAACGTTCAGCAAAACGGGTTATTATTATCTCTGTGTAGAAACATATGAAAATGACACGACCAGGCGCAGAGTTCCCCAGAGTATTTACCTAACCGCGGGAAAGGAGTATGTTCTTTCCGCATATGTCAACACGACCAAGGTTACGCGTTTTGATGCAGGTGGGGGAGTAAGCCTTAGCTTTGATACGATAGATGGAACGATTCTTGCCCAAAGCGATATTGTCAATTACTCAACGTCAGAGGATGTTGCAGATGGATGGACCCGGTTGTCAGTAAGCTTTCAGCCAACGGTAAGTGGTAATTACTATATTAGCGGAAATGTGGAAAAGGCTTACTCTTGTGTCGGTTTTGATGATTTTCAATTGGAAGAAGTTCCTACAGTTTCTGAAAGTATGCCCAGCGAAAAGAGGGGGAGCGCTTCTTCTGCCAATCTTCTGCAAATGGGTGGTTTGGAAGCGTGGTATAACGGAGATGCCTCTGCTGATTTGATTTCCACATTTTGGGAATATGATCCTTCAAGAGTGGTTCCTCAGAAACAATCCGGTGCAGATGCGTTCCGCGGGCTCGCATTCTATTCGACCAGTTCTCCTTATGCGAAAAGACGGGCTTCACAAAAAGTCCGTATCGGTAAAAATTCTGATATAACCTTTATGCTTTCCGGATGGGCGAAAGCCTCTCCGGTTCCTAACTGTGCTTCTCCCCAAGAAATGTCGGGAGATAACAGCGGGGGAAAACCGTTTTTCGGCTTGATGGCAGAATTGAACTACTACGGCATATCGACCCCGGAATATCATTATGTAGCCTTTGATCCAGAGTATTCTGATTGGCAATATGCCAGCGGGTTCATTGCGCCCAAAAAGGCGGATGAAAGAGTAGATTCTATCAAAGTTTCAGTGGTCTATGACTACAATATCAATATCGCCCTGTTTGACCAGATATCTTTGACCGAAGAACCCGCCCAAACTTACAAATATGATTCTAACGGAAAGCTGATTTCTGTAACCGCATCAAAACAGAGTAGTGAAACCTATACCTATTCGGGCCCGGATCTTACAAAAATGGTTTCTCCTTCGTCCGGTACTTTCACTTATGCTTATGACAGCAGTCATAACATGACCAAGGCCACAAACGACGGCATCAATTTGACCGCTCAGTACGATGCGGCGGGAAACAACACTTTGGCAAAGCTGCAAAAGGGCGCTTCCGGTACCTATGTGCAAAGCTCAGCCACATATACAGACGATAAAAACCATGCTTCTTCCATTACGGACGCCAATGGAATCACATCGAATTATACTTATCTCGCCTCCGGCAGATTAAGCACTTCAAAGACGCCTTATGCCGGTGGAACGGTTGCCGTGACGCACCAATACGTAAGCGGGACGAACGACAGGCCCAGCAATACCTATATTTCAGGCACTGTCAATTTAACGAATTCATATGACAAGGGAAGCCTATCGTCTGTGGTGCGAAAGACCTTCAGGGGAAGTACCGTGGACTGGCTGAAGTATACAACTCCGACGGATAACTGGGGTAATATAACCAATGTCAAGGTGCAGAGCGGTACCCACGAAGCGACAGAGGCCGATGTTATTTTTAATTATCCAATTACGCTGGCTTCCTATACCTATGGCGCCAATAACGGCCCCATGACTTCCATGAAATACGGAAACGGCGACAAGGAGGAGTATGAATACGATCTGTACGGCCGCCTGATCTCTACACAGTATACCACAGATAATGTGCTGGACCGTGTGGAATCCAGCTCTTATGATTCCAATGGAAATATTGCGCACACAGTAGTGACTGACGGCAGCAATCAGGTGGTCGGTGAGTATCGCTATGAATACGACAGCCTGGGCCGGTTGATCCGCAGCAGCCAAAACGGCAGTGGCGTGACCAGAATGCGGACAAATCATCAGTATGACTCCCAGAACCGCCTGTTCAAGCAAATTTGGGAGCTTCCCTCAAGGACGCTGTGGGAAACCTATACCTACAACAACGCGAATGGAACTCTGTCTTCTATTGATTCTCCCGTTTCAATACTGACATATGGGTATGACGATCTGAGACGACTGCAGTCGGAAACTATACAGGGTGTTTATCAGAAAAGAAGAAACTATACCAACGGAACGATTTCCAGTTCTCATCAGACATTGCAGCCCAACTACCTCAATTACTATAAGGCTGACGGAGAAACATTAAAGTTTGGGTATCGGTATCTCTACGGTGCAGACGGAAATATCAAGGAAATAAAAAGCAGGACCGGAACAGCTGCGCTTGCAACAGAATACACATTCGAGTATGATAAGCTTGGACAGTTAGTCAAGTCCGTCGGCCCAAACGGCACGGAAACCTATACCTACGATACCGCCGGAAACCTGTTGAGCCGAAAGCTTGGAAGCACGACTACCAGTTATACCTACGGAAACGGTAACTGGGGAGACTTGCTGCTTGAGTACAAGGGCCAGCAAATCGCATACGAAGGCCAGACCTATAACAGCAGTTCCAACAGTTTAGGCGGCATGATCGTCAGCGGGAATCCCATCAGCTACTATAACGGGACCCGATGGACTATGGAATGGGAATCCGGCCGGCGGCTGAAAAAGGCGACGGCGAATGGGAAGACGGTGACCTATACTTACGATACAAGCGGCCTGAGAACCAGCAAGACATACAACGGTACGAAGTACAGCTATGCGTATGCAGGCGACAAACTGATCTGGCAGGGGTGGGGAAATGAAGAATTGTATTTCTTCTACAATGCCAGCGGAGAACCGTTGGAGTTCTGGCATTATACCAACGGAACCAAGACAAAAGCAGGTTTTTATTACACAAACCTGCAGGGAGACGTAGTCCGAATCGAAGACGTTTCCGGAAATGTCCTGGCAAGCTACAGCTATGATCCGTGGGGAAAACTGAGGTCCTATAGCGGAACGTATGCCACGAAAAACCCGCTGAGATACCGGGGATACTACTACGACACAGAGACGGGGTTCTACTACCTGCAGAGCCGGTACTATGACCCCACGGTTTCCAGGTTCATCAATGCGGACAGCTATGCCTCCACCGGCCAGGGCTTCCTGGGGTATAACATGTTCGTGTACTGCGGGAATAATCCTGTTTCCTGTTCCGATCCCAGCGGACACATGATGGCTCCCTACTTTGCCTGGGAATCTGCGGGGGGAGGACCGCTGGTTTCCCAAAGTTTCATGGCCCAGATGGGCGGAGGAGCAGCGGGAATAAGCAGCACTGTGCTGCCAATGCCTTCCTCGGGCGCAGACCTGGTTGGCTCCAGTCTTGGATTGGCCGCCGCGATAGCGGCGTCGGC
>CAZNZS010000057.1:0-14805 GCA_964577585.1 uncultured Acutalibacter sp. | reverse complement strand
TGCGAACCGACCGAGTCGAAGACGAGAATGAGCGTGTGCCAGCGGCACACAAGCTGCGAACCGACCGAGTCGAAGACGAGAATGAGCGTGTGCCAGCGGCACACAAGCTGCGAACCGACCGAGTCGAAGACGAGAATGAGCGTGTGCCAGCGGCACACAAGCTGCGAACCGACCGAGTCGAAGACGAGAATGAGCGTGTGCCAGCGGCACACAAGCTACGAACCGACCGAGTCGAAGACGAGAATGAGCGTGTGCCGGCGGCACACAAGCTGCAAACCGGTCTACGTTTCACTCCGGGTGCAAAGCGCCGGTGGCGCTTGTTCTGCACCAACCGAACCGACAGGTGAGAACGATGATGGACGCGTTCCACCGGAACGCATCACCCGAGTCGAAGACGAGAATGAGCGAACACAGAAAGCTACAGATTTCTTGGCGCCTTTGCACCCGGAGCAACGTGGAGAAAGCTGACAGCATAACTGACTGATGAGGTGTTCTCCTTGTCGCTGGGAAAGGGATGAGCGTGTGCCACCGGCACGCGCTCATCCCTTCCTAACAACTAATTACTAGCATCTAACAACTATGACCGGTTCTGCAAGCATGGCCGCAGCCACACTTATTTTGGAGTCTCAAATCGACGGAATGATCACCGGCTCCTCCGGACGCTCCGGCGACCAGTTGGCTTCATGGCGCTCAAAGTAACCAATGACCGTTCCGTCCCCGCCGCGCACAGGGACAAAAAATTCCCGTTCGCCCGTGGCACGATTCAGAGTTTCAAAAAACTCTCCTTCCTCCCCGGCGTCTGCCCGGGAAAGAAATTCTTCGATCTTCCCCCTGGCTCGCTCATTGTGGCAGCTGAAAATACTGCCGCCCACCTTTATGACGCCGTCATAGCGGGCGCGCGCCGCCTTATTGAGATAGCGTACCGCATGAAAGCGGTCCACGTAAACCACCTCATAGGGATAGGCGTCCAGAATAGCCAGCAAAACATCCTTGTCAATGTCCATCCTGCCACCTCCTATTGCTTGATAAGTTCTCCGGTTTCAGTATCCCGGGCGTATTTGCCAATATGCTCCCAAACCAGCTCGGCAAACATTACAGTTGGCCAATGGACCATCTTCTCACAGGCAATGGTGCGGAACAAGCATTCTCCGTCCGGCTTCACGCTGTCGCCGATAAAGTACTTCCGGCCATAATATTCCCGCACATCCGTACGCTCGAATTTCGCACCAATGTGCCTGGCAACCTCCTCGCCGTTCTCGCCCTCTTTGAGGAACGCGGCAGGATCGCACTGGCCTGCCCGCCGGAAATTGTTAAATGCCTGCTGTTTGTCTCCGCTCTGCAGAGGGATCACCCCGTCCCGCACCTCGCCCTCGGGATTCTTCCACAGAGGCAGCAGCCGGAGCATCTCATTCTCGCCTATAAACAGCACGGCGGGTACACCCAGCATTTCTGCTTTTTGCAGCATTTCCTCCGTCAATTCGTATTCTTCATACCACTGGCCGTCCAAATCATGAGCCGGGGTCTTGCCGGCAAAGAGCATTCCGCCCATGCCCACGCCCGCGAATAGCTCCGGGTGGGCCAACACGTTCCGGCTGGACATAAATCCTCCAAAGCTGTAGCCGATGGAATATACCCTGCTCTCGTCTACCGGGAAATGTGTCTTTGCATAATTGAGCAGTCTTTCGATGTTTTCCCAATTTTCGTTCTCAGGCGCGATAACGATGCACTCCTCCCGGGCCGCCACCTGCATGATCCCATAGCTCTCGGTAAGCTGGATAGGGTTGTGGGCCCCGTGCAGACAGAAGATAAGGGGGAATCTCCGCTCCGGATCACTTTCGGCAACCAGCGGAACATAGCTGGCCCACTTGTCAAGCCCCTCGCCGTGGACCTCCTTGCGCAGGCCCTTTTCAAAGCCCGCCCAGTATGCCCTTCCCTCCGGGGAATCCTCTCCCATGCCCATGACGGACATGCGCTCTTCTATGAGCCGCCCGTCCTCGCTTTGGGCAATGGCCTGAGCGTCGGCATCGCTGTCGCCCATGGCCTGCAGCAGCCCTGCTATGCCGGGGCCCTCGTCCCGCCTTTTTACGTCTTCCTCTGTCAAGCCCATCTTGACTTCGTTTTCCATGCTATTCCCTCCCCTTATTGATTTTGCCCGAATTCATAAAGCGGCAGCGCCGACCAGGCGTGACAGTCAGACCGGGGATCAAAGGGCGTTTCCGGGAAGGTGGTGCAGTGCAGGTCAATAAAGTCCTGCCAAGTCTGCCAAAGAGCTTCTGTACGATCATACATCCCGGTTTTTTCCAGCGCCCGGAACAGGTAGAAGCTTTGCATAAACGAGCATGGAACCAGGCTCTTATCCTCCAGCACCTTCTCCATGATATTTTTCGCCTTTCCGCCCTCGGCAAGGCCGGTAAGCACAGCGTAGATCTGGGTATGCTGAGTGTATTCCTCCGTCTTCGGTCCCTCCCGGTACAAGCCTCGGGCCGGGTCAAAGCAGGTATCTTCCACGGTCCTTAGGATGGCTTCGCACTCAGATTGATAACAGTCTGCCAAATCCTCCCGGTGGAACCGGGGCAGCAGCCGGCACAGGCTTTGGACCGCGTAAACAAAAAACAGGTTTTGCAGGGAGGATTCCCCGTCCACTACAGCGGTGGGGGTATTGGCAATGTTTTTTGACGCCCAGACCTGAGTCCAGTCAAAATAGTCCCAGTAACCCTGGGGCGCGATCAGTCCGCTTTCACAGCGCTTTGAGAGGAAGGTTTCCACGATCCTCTCGGCAGCGGGAATATACGGCCTGATAAAATCCGGATCTCCTGCTTGGTTTACATAATCTTCCAGCATCAGCACGAAGTGCATCGCAAACATGGGAATAGTCTGCTCTTCCCGGGAAGGGAACCGGGATTGGGTCAGGCCGTTATTCTGCAGCGACGCACCAAACATTCTGATTGCCTGCCTGGGTAGCTCCAGATCGTCTGTGGCGGCATAAGTAAACAGCATCTCCAGCCTTGTGTCACAGGCATACATGAGCTGCTCATAGTAGGGGCAGTCCTCATAGGTATCGTGAGCGCACAGCTGCAGGGTGCGGAAGGCCACATCATACAGCTTTTCCTTTTTCGGGTCGGTAAAGACAGGCTTCTTGGAGTTTACCAACGGGTATGCCGTCTCAATATAAGGCTGCGGAAGGATCGTAAGCGGCTCGCCCGCCGTTTCAACCGTTACCTGTATGAAACGGAAGGTCCTGAACCGGAAGGGCTCGTAAACCGTATCTCCACCCACGGTATATTCGTCATATATTCCGTCGATAAATCCGGAATCGTCGTCCCGTACCTCTTTATAAGGCTGTCCGTTTTCGTCCTTCCGGAAATAGCTTTCGGCATACATCAACTGTACCTTTGCTCCCTTTCCACCGGAAAAACCAATGCGGAAATAAGCGGTGGTCAGTTCCCCCGCATCCAGCACAAAGCGCTCCTTACTGTGGGCCGGAACGATACGCTCCGCCCACCCGGGAAAGCTTTTTTCTTTTCTGTACAGCAGCGGGATGGACCGGGCCTGGAAGACCTTTCCCCGGCGGGCGCCAAAAGGATCGTAGGCCATAGGCTGGACAAGCTCCGCCTTTAAAAGCTCTGCCCCGTTCCAGTTCTCCTGAAACAGGGGATTCCGCAGAGCCTTCCCGCCGTCCACCACCTCGTTTACTCCCAGCAAAAAGATCTGATAGCTGTTGAAGCCCTGACCCTCGTCCAGCCAGACCCACCAGTTTTCAGGATCGCCCGGATCCTTGTCCCCGATTTTTCCTTCCAGGGAAACGGCCGGTCCGCCGTTGTCGCCGTAGCAGTAATTGGGCCCCTGATTCTCCCTGTCCGGGGCCTCCGGATAGGAGAACACCTGCATCAAAACCCGATTTTCCCCAGATAAAAGATACGGCGCAATATCGATGGTGTCATAATATGCCACATTCCTTTCGCCACGGCACGGACCGAACAGAATGCTTTTCCCATTGACATACAGCTTGAACTGACTGCGTCCGGTAACCTCCACCGGGCAGCTTTCCGGCAGGGTATCTACATGGGTGCGAAACCCGAACCAGGCCGGAACGATGCGCTTTGCAGGGTTAGCCCCCGCCTTCTCCAGGGTCTCCGGCAAAAGACCGATAAAATGTTTTCCTGTCACGGGGAACGGGAATGCTGGCATAAGCTTCCTCCTTTTTGTTCCGTGCGTTTCTTTTCACGGAACAGTTTCTGTTCTCATTTTAAAAACGCCCGCCCAAAAAGTCAAGCCAGTTGCCAGATATCAGTAGTCAGTCGTTGAACAAAGGGCCGCCCTTTTCTGGCATGTAACATCTCATGGCTGGCATCTGACATGGGGCTTCCCTGCCTTCCCCCTCTTCCTTTTGCACCGCTTCTGCAGCCCTTCCTTGGCCCCTCGTAAAAAAACTCTTCGCAGTTATTAAAAAACCGTTGACAAACGGTGATACATACTGTACAATACGCATATGTTACCGATATCATTTTGAAGAAGCGTGGCAGTTTTACCATAGAATTCGGAGTTGACGATATGCAGAAGCCTGAAGGCCGTGCAACCATTGCGACCATTGCAAAGATTGCCGGGACCTCGAAAATGACAGTCTCCCGCGTTATCAATCACAAAGGAAACGTGGCGGAAAAAACACAGGAACGCATTGAGCAGATCATCAAAGAGCTAAATTATTCTCCAAATGTTTTCGCCCGCAACCTTGTGACGAATAAAACGGGAATTATCGGCCTGATGGCAGGGGGAGTTCTTTCCGTTTCGTCTAATTTTCGCAATACGATACTCGGCGTGGAAGACGAAGCGCATAAAAACGGATACGATATTTTATTCATGTCAAGCCACAGACACAGTGATATTCAGACTCGGGTACGGCCCGGCCTGGTGGAAGGAATGGTCTATTTCGGCGCTCATATGGAAATGCGGGTCATCGAATACTTTGAGCAAAAATCTATTCCCTATGTGATCATCGGGAAACGCAACTGGGAAAAATATACACCGGATTTCTGCACGCAGGACTACAGGAAAGGATACCGGGAAGCAACTGCGTACCTGCTTTCTCTTGGACATAAACGCATTGCCATGGTCGGCGGTTTTCTGGATTTTGAAGCTGACCTGGAAAAATTCGAAGGATATTGGGACGCTTTAAAAGAAGCGGGCCTGTCAAAGAATGAGGATCTTGCCGTTCTGGAAGACCAGCTCTCCACCCTGGAGCCGCTGTTGGAAGGAAAAAGAGCCACCGCGCTGATCATCAACGGACAAGCGGCATGGAGTCACTTTCTGGAACTGATCACGAGGAAGCACTACCGCGTACCAAAAGACTTTTCAATTGTGGTTTCCGGCCTGGATATCGATTACAATGCCCCGGACATACGTTATCTTTTACAAATTGAACAGCTGGCCAGATTGGAGCTTTCTGAATTTCAAATGGGACAGCGGGCGGTAGACTGCCTTTTGCAGCGGCTTTCCGGCAACGCGGCGGGACCTGCGCACTGTTATCTTACCATGAAATTTGTTCCGGGCGACTCCTGCGCGCAATTGAGTCCGTGATCCGTTCCCGTGTTTTTTTACCCCGTTATGATACCGGTAACATTTTTGAGCTTGGCATTTTCGTGTCCCTTCGGCAGTTCCTCGGCACTTTACCTTTGATCCTGCCGCATGTGTGGAACTTAATTTTTATTCCTTTTTGTTACCGGTAACAATTTAGAGGGCGGCTTCTCTCCGCAGGTGGTTTCCGGTCCCATGGGATCCGAAGCAAAAAAGCCCCGGCCCTTAAAAACGGTATTCCTCTTTGCTAAAAAGCGAGAAATCGCGTTTTTAGAATACAATCTTTCTTTTAGGAGGCAAATGATCTATGAAGACGAAAAAAGCCATCGCACTGCTTACAGCTGCGCTTATGCTTCTGACAATGGCGGCGTGCTCAAGCGGAAACACAAGCAGTTCAGGAAACACCAGCTCCGGCACACAGCAGAGCACCGTATCACAGGCGTCTAAGGCGGAAGCCAAAGACGTAACTCTGACCTTCCTGGCAAACGGCAGCTCCGATAACGACAACGTGAAGCCCCTTGTGGACCGCTATGAGGCCGAAGGCGTTACCATTGACTATCAACTGGTTCCGGGCTCTACCTCAGACTACCAGCAAAAGCTGAACACGTTGTTTGCCAGCGATTCTTACCCGGATGTTCTTTTCATTCCCACGATCTGGAGCAAGATGCACGGCGCGCTGGGGATCGCCCAGGAGCTGGAGGGAAACCTTTCTCAGGAAATCATCGACGACTTCAACGCCGGCCCTCTGGAAACCTGCAAGTATGACGGAAAGCTGATCGGTCTTCCCGTAAGCTCCGACTGCATCACTCTTTTCTACAACAAATCCATGGTGACTGATGTTCCCGAAAGCTTTGAATATTCCTGGACGTTTGAGGAATTCGAAAAGATCGCCGCCCAGGCAAAGGAAGACAACGGCACAATGTACGGCGCGGTTTTCGGAGGTGATTTCTCCATTGAGCTTCCCTTCTTCTGGTCCTCCGGAGCCACCGTTCTTACACCGGAATTGGACGGTGTGGCCATCAATCAGCAGGGCACCGTGGACACCCTCAACTGGTTCAGAGGTCTGGTTGACAGCGGCATCACAAGCGCCAATATCCTGCTTGCCGTAGACGATGCTCAGGCCATGTTTGTCAGTCAGCAGTCTCCGTTCTTTATAGCCAACTGCGGCGCCACCTCCAACCTTCTCCAGACCATTGAAGGCAATTTTGAATTGGGAGCCACCTATCTGCCTGTCAGTGTGGAAAGCGGCAATAAGATCGGCGGTTGGAACCTGGAGGTCATCAATCACACGGAAAACCTGCCCGAGGCCTTAAGCTTCCTTGAGTACATGGTTTCTCCCGAGGCCATGAACGCCTACTGCACCTCCACCGGCGCCATGCCCAGCCGCAAGGCAGCCGCCGAAACCATTGAATTCGGAGAGCTTGACCCTTACGCTCCTCTGTTCATTGACCAGATTGCGAACATTCCCGCTTTTGCCACTACAGATTGCGTCAACAGCCAGTATCAGACCTACAAGGGCATCATGATGCAGGAATTTCAGAATTTCATTTCCGACCCCAACATGACCGCCGAAACCGCCGCTGCAAATATGCAGTCGGCGATCGAACAGGCACTGACTTTCTAAAGAGCCGTCAGGCCCGAAAAAGAATGACACAAACGGAACCGGGAGGCGGGGCGGCCGTAAGCCGTCCTGCTCAGCCCGGTATCTGTTCATAAGGGAGGAAAAGCGATCCATGCCAGAAAAAAGAAAACGGAAAATCAGGCAGAAGCTGACGCCCTATCTTTTCCTGCTGCCTGCCTTTATCATCTTCGGCGCATATCTGATCTACCCCACGGTCTACGCGTTCGTAATGAGCTTCTTCGACTGGGGTTCAGCCGTACAGACCGCTTTTGTGGGCATAAAAAACTTTACGCATATGTTCTCGGATAAAATGTTCTGGATCTCTCTGACCAACACGCTGATTTACGTGTGCGCGGTACCCTTTAAGGTTATTTTGGCGCTGATTCTGGCCGCGCTCTTAAATCAAAAAATCAAAGGAGAAGGATTCTTCCGAGGAGCACTGTTCTTTCCTTACGTACTGTCTGAAGTCATCGTTGGCGTGATTTGGAAGGCCATGTTCAATCCGACCTACGGATTTATCAATACCGTTCTTTCCTGGATGGGTCTTCCCGGTCAAAACTGGCTGGCAGACCAATCCATGGCCATGCTGGTAATCATTCTTGTCAGCACCTGGAAGGGGCTGGGCGCCAACCTCATTATTTTCATTGCCGGTATCAAGGGGATCTCTCCCGAGTACTATGAGGCCGCTTCCATCGACGGCGCCACGGAACTGCAGAAATTCCGCTATATCACCCTTCCGTGTCTCAGGCCCACTACCGTTTTTGTTGTGACCCAGGCGATCATCGGATCCTTCAACATGTTCGATATCGTTTATGTAATGACCAACGGCGGTCCCGGAAGCGCCACCACCACATTTGTACAGTATATCTACGACGTGGCGTTTACGCGTTTCCAGTTTGGCTATGCCTCCTCTCTGGCATTTGTTTTCTTTATCGTGCTGTTTGTGCTCACTGTCCTGCAGCGCAGGATCCTGAGCCAGGGCGTCGACACCGACTGAGCGTTTTGCGGAAAGGAAAAATGTCATGAATCAACGATCCATATTTATCGGTAAATTAGGGAGATTCCTTTTGTACCTGGTTCTCATTTTGGCTGCAGCTATTATCTTTATTCCCTTTATCTGGGGTATCCTCTCTTCCTTTAAATCCATGAACGAGCTCTCTTCCATCCCTCCCACGCTTTTCCCCAAAGAAATGCACTGGGAAAATTATACCACGGTTATCGTAGAGGGCTCTTTCTTCAGAAATTATTACAACTCATTTGTCATCACTCTCGGCACAACCCTGGGCACGCTGTTCATCTGCAGCTTTACCGGCTATGCCCTGGCTAAATTTGAATTCCGTGGAAGAAGCGCAATATTTCTGATCCTTCTCGGCACCATGATGATCCCGAGCCAGTTGACCATGATCCCCACCTTTATTTTGAATACCAGGCTGGGACTTATCGACAACTATCTGGGCGTTATCCTGCCCGCCATGGCAAACGCCTACGGAGTGTTTCTGATGCGGCAGTTCATGCTCACCGTTCCCAATGAAGCGCTGGAAGCGGCCCGCATCGATGGCTGTTCTGAGCTGAAGCTTCTTTTACGGATCGCTCTTCCTCTTTCCACTCCGATTCTTGCCACGCTGACGATACTTACCGTTCTGAGCAGCTGGAACCAGTTCCTGCTTCCTCTCATTATGCTCAATTCTCCGAAAATGGCAACGGTTCAACTGGCAATGAGAAATTATCAAAATGATTACGGGCAGAAAATACATCTGGTGATGGCAGCCTCAGTCCTTTCCATCATTCCGGTGGGGATCGTGTTCGCCTTCTGCCAGAAATACATCGTCGCCGGCATTTCCGTCGGCAGTGTCAAAGGATAGCAAAAGGAGGTCGTTTCTTTGTCTTTTTATAAATTAGAGCGGGAGATCCCCATTGAGGAAGGCTACGACGTTGTCGTGCTCGGCGGCGGACCTGCCGGCTGCGCGGCGGCCGTTTCAGCGGCCCGATCGGGCGCGAGGGTGCTCCTGGCGGAAGCTCTTGGATGCCTGGGCGGTACCGGCACCTCCGGGCTGGTAACAGAATTCGACCCCATGGCAAACGGAGAGCAAATGCTGGTGGGCGGCTTTATGCGTGAAATCATGGAGACCCTTTATGAACGAGGGTATGTTCCGGATCTGCTTTCTCCGGATCGCTGGCGCAAACAGCAGATGCGCTGGACCCCTTTTGACAGCGAGGGCCTTAAGCTCCTTTTGGACGAATTGACAGAACAGGCAGGAGTGGAGGTGCGCTTCTTTACCCGTGTCATTGACGCGGACGTGGACCCGGAGCGGCTGAAAGTACGGGGCGTTGTATTATCCAACGTGGAAGGTTACCGTTACATAAAAGCAAAAGCCTTTGTCGATTGCACCGGCGACGCCGTATTGACCGATCTGTGCGGCGCAAAATGCCTGGATGCCGGCAAAGACACGCCCAACATCATGCCTCCCACGCTGTGCGCTCTCCTCTCCGGCGTCAACTGGCGGGAAACCGGCTACAGCGACATTGGTCTTCCCGACCACCAAAAGAAAATCGAACAGGCCATTGCAGACGGCTTTTTCACACAGCCGGACCGCCATGTTCCGGGGCTGTTCATGAGTATGGGAAATCTCGGCTCCATGAACGCGGGCCATGTATTCGGCATGAGCTCTACCAACTGCCGCAGTCTTTCCGACGGTATGGTACGCGGCAGAAAGCTTGTCCAGGAATATCTGCATTTTTATCAGAAATATTATGATCTTCCGGAATTGCAGCTCGTTACCACTGCAGCCATGATGGGCATTCGGGAGTCCCGGCGTATCGTAGGAGAGTACATGCTTCGATATGAGGATTACGCCGCCCGCCGAAAGTTCCCGGACCAGATCGCCATCTTTGCAAAGGCTATCGATATTCACGTCTATGACTGCACCGAGGAAGAATACGACCGTTATCACACTTCCTTTACCAAAATAGACCGCTACGGACCCGGAGAGTATTACGGCATTCCTTATGGAGTGCTTGTTCCCAAAGGATCTGTCAACCTGTGGACAGCAGGGCGCTGCGTATCGGCCGACGTCATGGTGCAGGGCTCCCTGAGAGTACAGCCCGCGGCCTCCATGATGGGCCAGGCTGCCGGTACTGCAGCCGCTCAGCACTGTCAAACCGGGCAGACTGCCTGTGCGCTGGACACAAAGCTTCTGGTGGAAAGCCTTCGGAAACAGGGCGCAAATCTGCCCCAGGAAACGCTGTCCACCAAAATGAGCCGCAGCTGACCGCTGCCCATATAATCAAATCTATTGGAGGACCTGCAATGAACGAGTGGATTCAATACAACAAAAAGCTTCCGATACAGATAGAGACCGATGTATTTGTTGCCGGAGGCGGACCTGCCGGCGTCAGTGCCGCCGTTTCCGCCTGTGAAACAGGGGCCCGTGTCTTTTTGGCTGAAGCCAGCCAATCCTTTGGCGGCGCCGCCACGACTATGCTGGTGCCGGCTTTTATGGAATTCGGAAATGGCAAGGAATTTTTGGCGGCCGGGATCGGCAAACGCGTATTTGATTATTTGCAAAAACACTCTCCGGAAAAGGCAAAACGGTTTTGTCCTTCCAGCATTCCCGTGGAAACATTAAAGCTCTGTTACGATGAAATGGTGACGGCTTCCGGCGCACAGTTTGCTTTCGAGACAAAGATCATCGATACGATCACAGAAAACGGCACCGTTCAGTATGTGATCTGCGCAGATAAAGACTCCTGCTACGCGGTAAAGGCCAAAGTATACATTGACTGCACCGGAGACGGCGACCTTTGCTGCTTTGCCGGCGCGCAGTACGAAAAAGGCGGCGACAATGGCGAAGTAATGGGAAGCACGCTGTGCGGACTGTGGAACGGTATCGAGTGGGGCAAGGTGCAAAAGCCTGACAGTCGTATGCTGGAAAAAGCCTTTGCCGACCGGGTGTTCACACAAAACGATCTGCATCTTCCGGGCATGTGGCCGATTTCCGAGACAGGGATCGGCGGCTCCAATGCGGGTCATGTGTTCGGCGTGGATTCCACAAGCTCAAAAAGCCTCACCCAGGGCGTACTGACAGCCAGAAAGCAGCTTCAGGAATATCGCCGGTATTACAGGGAATACCTGGAGGGCTTTGAAAACGCGGAGCTGATTATTTCTGCTCCTCAACTGGGGATCCGCGAAAGCCGCCGCATTGTCTGCGATTACCGGCTGGTATTGGACGATTTTCTCAACCGGGCGGTTTTCCCGGACGAAATCGGCCGGTACAGCTACAACATCGATATTCACGCCAACTCTGCGGGGGTAGAGGATTACGAGCTCTTTGAAAAAGAACACACTACTTACCGATATCCTGTTGGAGACAGCTATGGGATCCCATACCGCAGCCTGGCCGTAAAGGGCTTTTCCAATCTGCTTGTAGCCGGTCGCTGCATTTCCACAGACCGCTATATGCAGTCCTCCGTTCGCGTCATGCCTGGC
This sequence comes from uncultured Acutalibacter sp., assembly GCA_964577585.1. Classification (GTDB taxonomy): domain Bacteria; phylum Bacillota; class Clostridia; order Oscillospirales; family Acutalibacteraceae; genus Acutalibacter. The sequence goes on along the minus strand of CAZNZS010000057.1, from coordinate 3,127 downwards.
TGCTATATCACCGGGCAGGCAGCGGGAGCGGCGGCGGCTGTCTGCGTGGCAGATCATTCGGACGTCCATAACGCAGATATTTCCCGCATACAGAAATCATTGCTCGATCTGGGCGCATATCTTCCCAACTCTTCACAGGAATGACCTTCCCTATAAGCGTTGATGAGATTCAGGGTGAAACTACCTGCTTTCTCTGAAAAGCGGCAAAAAGTCCACCTATCCCTTTTGATAGGCGGACTTTTTCTATGATTTATTCCATTTGCATTACAGCCCGAAGCTAAATGCCCATGCTCATTCCTCTGACTCTAAATAACCAGGATCCATGAAATTCCGCATTTGAATGTGTCACTGTGTTCCCTGCTTTTACGGCATAACCGCAAAACATCTTTGCCATCTGCCGACACGTTATCTTTCCGCTATGGGCAAAGGATAACCCTTCCACCGGGTCTCGCCCGTCGTTCCGGTGGGCGCTGAAGGCAGGATAGCTAAGGGAAGCGGCTTTGGCTGCTGCCTGTTAAAACTATCTCGTGAACACCAGCATGTTGCTCATGGGGCGGCCGGCAGGGACCGCTGCGCCTCCCTGTACATAGAGGGCGCAGGAAGCGCCGCCATCCAGGTTCATGGCGTCCTGACAACCCAGAGCCGCCATGGCCTTTCCAAGCTGGTCCAGGGTGCAGGCTGCATGTACAATAACCACGGTACCGTCCTTCTTTACGCCGATCGCCATTCTGGAGGCAGAGCCTACCGTAACATGGGTATCCGTGTAGCCTTCTCCCACGTAGTTCGCATAGGGCTTGCCGTTTTTGACCAAGGTGGGACCGCAACTGAGCGCGGTTTCGATATTCTGCTTGCGTGAGCCTTCGTAATTCATGACCAGCTCGATCCTCCGGCCTACGGTGCAAAAGCTCATGAAGTCATCCCATTTGGATCTCAGACCGTACTCAAATAGGACATAGCCCGTTTCGGGAATGGGCACATTTGTCTCGTTGTGATACGCCTTCACCATGACGCCCTCGGTGTTCACTACAACGGCGTTGAGCACCTTCCCGGGGATCACAGTTCCAAAGTCTCTGGTCACACTCATCTTTACGGGAGAAGAGGTGGAGATCCTCAGGTTCCTTCCGATCTCATCCTTACTGGCATCCTTTACCAGGTTACCCTCGGCATCATAAATCCTGGCGCCCATCTTCACTCTGGTAAAGCTCTCGATGGAGGCATTGCCCTCAGAGTCTATCACAAAAGCCGGTCTGGGAACAGGCTTCTCCGTAGTGCCGGCATTCTCAATATGGAGCACCTGTCCCTTATTTACCACAGTGGCAAAGGTATTGAGATAATCGCTTGCTCCCGGGTCATAGCACTGATAAAAGGCTCCGTTTACCGCCACCACCGCACCGGTGCGCTTGGCAATGGAGGCGGCGCTTTCGGTGCTGAACAGCTTATTGTTTGCGAAAACCGCCTGCGCTTTATATCCGTTTTTCGGGTTAAACTGCACGCCGCGCACGCTGACTCCCGCGGCAGTCTGGTTGATCGTAACAGGAGGCTTAAAAGTATCTATCGGATCTATGTCCGTCGGGTCCTTATCCGGAATGGTGTTCTCCGGGTCGATCGTATGTCTCGTAAGAATGGTTTGGGCGTTCATGAAAACCTGAGCCACTACGGCGCGGGTGGCTGTATCGGACGGGGCAAGATAATCCACGCCGCCCTGCTTCGTCCCGTTGATCACCCCGTGATCCGTGGCCCACTTCATGCCTGTTTTCGCCCAGGCCGCCACGTTGTATTTATCGGGGAATGTATGGAATGCCGCGTTTGAATATGTGACTGTGTTCCCTGTTTTCGCGGCATAGCCGTAAAATATCTTTGCCATCTGCTGGCGTGTTATCTTTCCGTTCGGGGTAAAGGCGCCCTTGCCTGTTCCGTCTACAAGACCCATGGCAGCGGCCCACTTGATGGGGGCAGAATACCATTCCCCTTCAGGCACGTCGGTAAAGCCTGTGCTTCCCTGCCAATCCTCATCGCTGTAATTCTCCGTGGCGTTTGCCAGCACCCGCACAAACATGGCTCTCGTCATGGGAGAATTCGGGGAAAAGGTGGTGGGGCTGGTGCCGTTAAAAAGCTTGTTCTCCGCGGCATATTCCACAGCTCCTCTGTACCAGACCGTCTCAGGAACATCCGTAAACGGCAGTTCCGCTGCGGAGGCGGAAAGCGGCAGCGCGCATATGACGATCACCGCAGCCATAAACAATTTCAAAAGCTTCCTCTTTGTCTTTTTCATTCTGAAAAACACCCTCTGTAATTTTTTTGCCTTAATATAAGCCATAGTAATGGTACATCTTCGCTTCCGTTTTGTCAACCGGAAAGCCCATATAGTAAGGGCTGGTCTCCATCGGAGACCAGCCCCTGCCGGAACATATTTGTCTTGGATCAAAAGTGAAAAAGGGGACCTTTCCCGCCGGCCGGCCTTCTCCGAGTATCCGCTTTTTCTTTTCTCAGTTTTTCACAAAGAACTGATCGTACCAGATGATAAAGGTGTAGAAGGACCAGATTTTCTGCATGTTCCGGGCTTTTCCTTCCTTGTGGTCATTCAGAAGCTTCATCAGCTCTTCTGTGACAAAGAACTTTTCGGCAATGTCGCTTTGGAAGGCTTCTTTTACCTTGTTGTAATATTTGTCCTCTCTCAGCCAGTCGGACAGGGGCACCGGAAAGCCCAGCTTCTTTTTATTGGCCGTGCGCTCCGGCAGCTGCTTGATGGCGGCGCTGCGCAGGGCCTTTTTTGTGGTTTCCGTTTCGCAGTCCGCCCGGAAACGGGTGGGAATGCGGGTGGAAAGCTCCAGCATTTTTTTATCCAGGAAGGGGACCCGCAGCTCCAGGGAATTGGCCATGCTCATGCGGTCGGCCTTCAGAAGGATATCGTAGATCATCCAGGTGTGCATATCCACATATTGCAGCTGGGTGGGCTCATCCAGGCCCTGCACCTCGTCAAAGTACCGCTTGCTGTATTCCTCCGGCAGCTTGGAGGTGATGGGGCGCTTCAGGTATTTCTGGCGTTCCTTGCTGTCTGTAAACACATAATTGGCCCGCATGAACCGCTGCCAGGGCTCCATGGCCCCCCGCACCAGGAAATGCTTGC
>CAZNZS010000056.1:13702-15410 GCA_964577585.1 uncultured Acutalibacter sp. | reverse complement strand
TACCAGCGGCACTACCCGGAGGGCATCGGCTATGAGGTGCTGCGGCCCGTAAAGCCGATCTGATCTCCGGGAAAGCCCGGTTCGAAAGGCCCCGGCATTTGGCCGGGGCCTTTCTGTATCTCGAAAACCATTCGCCTTACGAGTGGCTCCCAAGAAGGCGAAAGCCGGCGGTGAAGCCGGAGAGGAATAAAATGTCGGTTGTTGAGGTTAGAGGGAGCCCCCTTCCTGTCATTCTGAGGAACGCAGTGCGTTTTAGTTGTTAGCCTTTAGTAATTAGTTGTTAGAAAGGGATCTTCTTAACCTCCCCTGCCATCCTGAGTTCCCTTTCTGTCATCCTGAACTCCCTCCATGTCATCCTGAACGAAGTGAAGGACCTCGTCCTTTTGCCCTTCCTTTATTGCGCCGAAGGCGCCGCCACAGTCCAGCATCCAGAATCCAGCATCTAAAAAAGATTGCTTTTTTCCCCGCGCTGCATTATGATAAGAATAACAGCTGGCAGTGAACGGCTGATAAGGCAAACAGGAGGAATTCATATGATGAGCAATATTCCGGAAGTAAAAATAGGCGTGGTGGCTGTCTCAAGAGACTGCTTCCCCGAGAGCCTGTCCGTGAACCGCCGCAAGGCGCTGATGAAGGCCTTTGCGGAAAAGTACGGTGCGGAGGCGCAGAGCGTATACGAGTGCCCCATCTGTATCGTGGAAAGCGAGATCCATATGGTGCAGGCGCTGGAGGACGTAAAAAAGGCCGGCTGCAACGCTCTGGTGGTCTATCTTGGCAACTTCGGGCCGGAGATCTCCGAGACTTTGCTTGCAAAGCATTTTGACGGCCCTGCCATGTTCATTGCCGCGGCGGAAGAGACCGGCGACGACCTGGTAGGCGGCAGAGGCGACGCTTACTGCGGCATGCTGAACGCCAGCTACAACCTGAAGCTCCGGGAGATCAAGGCCTATATTCCCGAAAACCCCGTGGGCGACGCGGGCGACTGCGCCGACCGCATCCATGAGTTCCTTCCCATTGCAAGGGCTATCGTGGGCCTCCGCAATTTGAAGATCATCAGCTTCGGCCCCCGTCCTCTGAACTTCCTGGCGTGCAACGCGCCCATCAAGCGGCTTTACGACCTGGGCGTTGAGATCGAGGAAAACTCTGAGCTGGATCTTTTCGAGGCCTTCCATCAGCATGACGGCGACCCCAGGATTGCCGAAGTAAAGGCCGATATGGAAAAAGAACTGGGCGAGGGCAATAAGAAGCCCGAGATTCTCGATAAGCTGGCACAGTACGAGATCACCCTGCTGGATTGGATCGAGGCGCATAAGGGCTACAGAAAGTATGTGGCGCTCACCACCAAGTGCTGGCCCGCCTTCCAGACCCAGTTCGGCTTTGTGCCCTGCTATGTGAATTCCCGCCTGACAGGCAGAGGGATCCCCGTTTCCTGCGAGGTGGACATTTACGGCACTCTTTCCGAGTTCATCGGCGCCTGCGTCAGCGGCGATATGGTAACCCTGCTGGACATCAACAACACCGTGCCCAAGGATATGTATGAAAAGGAGATCCGCGGCAAGTTCAATTATACTCTGTCCGATACCTTTATGGGCTTCCACTGCGGCAACACCTGCTCCAAGAAGCTCTGTAAGCCCACCATGAAGTATCAGATGATCATGGCCCGCAGCCTGCCGGAGGAGGTCACCCAGGGCACCCTGGAGGGCGACAT
>CAZNZS010000056.1:5860-13692 GCA_964577585.1 uncultured Acutalibacter sp. | reverse complement strand
GTCCCCGGCGACATCACCTTCTTCCGGCTCCAGAGCACCGCGGACAGCATCCTTCGCGCCTATGTGGCCCACGGCGAGGTGCTGCCTGTCGCCACCCGTTCCTTCGGCGGCATCGGCGTGTTTGCCATTCCCGAAATGGGCCGCTTCTACCGCCATGTGCTGATCGAGGGCAACTTCCCCCATCACGGTGCGGTGGCCTTCGGCCATTACGGCAAGGCACTGTTTGAAGTCTTCAAGTATTTGGGCGTTTCGGAGATCGGCTTCAATCAGCCAAAGGGAATGCTGTATAAGAGCGAGAACCCCTTCTGCTGAGAATAACCGGTATCGAAAAAGGGCTTTGGGGCTTTCGGGCTCCGGGGCCCTTTCTTGCTGTGCCCGCTTGCCCGCGGGATACCGAAACGGCTGGGCGGAGAGAAAGGGCCGGCCTTCGGGAAGGATCCGGAATAAATTCACAAAGAATCTGTTGCGGAGGAAACTATTTGGTAGTATACTTAATTTTGTCTGTCGTATAACACCTTACATATGGGGGAATGGGATTTGATCTTCGGCAAACACATAAACCGTTATTATCTCAAGTACTGTGTGCCACTGCTTTTAGGCACGGTGGCGCTGATGGCAGTGGATTATCTGCAGCTTGTGATACCCAATCTCTATCAGATGGTCATAAACGGCATCAATCAGGGATATGTAGAGCTTGACGGGGCCAGAGTGGCCTTTGATCTCGACTTCCTGCTGGACAGGATCTGCATGCCGCTGCTTATAGTCATTCTGGGCATAGTCGGGGGACGCTTTTTATGGCGTATCATGTTCTTCGGTTCCGCAATCAGGGTGGAGACCGACCTGCGAAACAGAATGTTCGACAATGCCAAAAATCTGAGCCGGGAATATTATCAGGTCAATAAGATCGGCAATCTTATGAGCTTGTTCACAAACGATCTGGACACCGTTCAGGAATGCTTCGGCTCCGGCATCCTCATGCTGCTGGATGCTGTGATGATGGGTACACTGGCAGTCATTAAGATGTGGCGGATGGACCCGGTGCTCACCCTCTTTTCGCTGATCCCGATGGCCCTTCTTCTGGGCGCTTCCAGCGTGGTGGGCCGGTATATGATGAAGAAATGGACGATCCGCCAGGAGGCGTTTTCCAAGCTTTCGGATTTTGCCCAGGAAAGCTTTTCGGGAATCGCTGTCATCAAGGCCTTTGTGAAAGAAGCAAAGGAGCTTATGGCCTTTAAGAAGCTGAATCTCGAAAACGAAGAGGCAAATATCGCCCACACCAGGGCTTCCGTGCTGCTGAGAATATTGGTCACGCTTTTCGTGGAAAGTGTCATTTGTGTTATCCTGGGCTATGGTGGATATTTGGTATATCAGGGAAGCTTCAACGCCGGTCAGCTTGTGGAGTTCATCGGGTATTTTACCTCGGTGGTATGGCCTATTATGGCTGTCAGTGAACTGATCGACATGACCTCCCGGGGAAAGGCCTCCCTGAACCGCGTCAGCGAGCTTTTGGACGCCAGGACTACGGTGGCGGATGCTCCCGGCGCCGTGGATCTGGAAAACGTAAGGGGCGATATTGAGCTCAAAAACCTTACCTTCACCTATCCCGACGGGGAGTATCCGGCGCTGGAAAATGTTTCCTTTTCCATCCGGGCAGGGGAAAACGTGGGCCTTGTAGGAAAAACAGGTTCAGGCAAAACCACACTGGTGGACTTGCTTCTCCGTACCTATAACGTGCCGGACGGCACTCTTTTCATAGACGGCAAAGATGTGAATACCGTGACGATCCGCTCGGTAAGGGCGGGCTGCGCGTATGTTCCCCAGGACAATTTCCTGTTCTCGGACACCATAGAAAACAATATTGCCTTTGGCGTGGAAAAAGCCATCCCTGACGAGGTGCGTCACGCCGCCATATTGGCCGATGTGGACGACAATATTCAGGCATTCAACGAGGGCTACGATACGGTTTTGGGCGAACGGGGCGTCACCGTTTCAGGTGGCCAGAAGCAGCGCATTTCCATTGCCAGAGCGCTGATGAAAAACGCGCCCATCCTGATTTTGGACGATTCCGTTTCTGCCGTGGATACGAAAACCGAAAAGGCTATTTTGGAAAACCTCAAGGCGGAGCGCAGCGGAAAGACCACCATTCTGATCGCTCACAGGATCTCCACCGTCGAGAGGATGGACAAGATCATTTTCATAGACAACGGCGCGCTGGTGGCAATGGGACCCCATGAAGAGCTTTACGCCTCCTGCCCTGATTATCGGAAGATGGTAGACCTGCAAAAGCTGGACGAGGAAAGGGGGAATACCAATGCGTGAATATCTTCCCATTCTTATTGCCGGCTCGATCATCGGCGTTTTTGCCCTGATCTTTGTCATCGCTTATGCTGTGGCAAAGAAAAAGAAGAAGTTCGTTTACTATGACAGGGCCATGTCGGACAGCGAGATCATCCGCCGCCTTTCCGGGTACGCAAAGCCCTATTGGAAAAGCTTTGTGCTGGTGTTTTTCGTCATGCTGTTTTCCATCGTTTACGATTTGGTCTCCCCGCTGCTTATTGGCCATATCGAGGAAACGGTCAAGGCTTCCTTTGAGCTTTCCTATCTGCTGCGCATGGTGATCCTCTATGCCGGCATCCTCATTGTTTCTCTGATCTGCACCTATGTGCAGGCGATCCTCCTGCAGAAGGTGGGCCAGAAGATCCTCTCCGCCATGCGCCAGGACGTTTTCACCCATATCGAGAGCCTTTCTCACGAGCAGCTCAATAACATCCCCGTGGGAAAGCTTGTGACAAGAGTGAGCAACGACCCCAACGCCATTTCCTTCCTGTTTACCAATATTCTGGTAACGCTCATCAAAAACGTGATGGTGATCTTCGGCGTGCTGGGCGCCATGCTCATGCTCAATTATATGCTGACACTGATGGTGCTCTGCTTTGTGCCGTTTGTTGTGCTTTTCACGGTAGTATTCCGGAAATTTTCCCGCCGGGTACACAGGAATGTAAACGATGCCACCACCGATATCAACACCTATCTTTCCGAAAACCTTTCCGGCATGAAGATCACTCAGATCTTCAACCAGGAGGGGAGAAAGATGGAGGATTTCTTAAAGCGGAGCCGAACCCTGCAAAAGGCAAAGCACAGCCGTATGTTTGTTTTCGGCATTTTCCGGCCCATGGTGTACATGCTCTACATTTCCTCCGTGCTGTGCCTGCTTTATCTCGGGGGCCGGGGCTATATTGGAAACTGGACGGTATTTGGCCAGCAGATCACAAGCGGTGTGGTCGTTTCCTTCTACATGTATATCTCAAAGTTCTTTAACCCCATTCAGACTCTGGCAGAACAGTTTGATATGATCCAGCGCTCCTTTGCCGCGGCGGAAAAGATATTCAAGGTCATGGACCTGAAGCCGGAGATCGTCGATTCCGAAGACGCTATAGAGCTTTCGGAGATCAGGGGAGAGATCGAATTCAAGGACGTGTGGTTTGAATACAAGCCGGGCGAATGGGTATTAAAGGGCGTCAGCTTCCATGTGATGCCGAAGCAGACCGTGGCGTTCGTGGGTTCCACAGGCTCCGGCAAATCTACGATCCTTTCGCTGATCTGCCGGAATTATGACATTCAAAAAGGCCAGATCCTGATCGACGGCATCGACATCAAGAGAATCAAGATATCCTCTCTGCGGCGGCACTTTGGACAGATGCTGCAGGACGTGTTCCTTTTCTCAGGCACCATCCGCAGCAATATCGTGCTGCGGGATGAGTTTGCCGAAGAGGACATCCGCAGGGCCTGTGAATATGTCAACGCCAACAGCTTTATCGACAGGCTGGAAGATGGACTTGACGAGGTGGTGCGCGAACGGGGCAACAATTTCTCCGCCGGCCAGCGCCAACTGCTTTCCTTTGCCAGAACTGTTCTTCACAAGCCCAGCGTTATGATCCTGGACGAAGCTACGGCCAATATTGACACGGAAACGGAACTGCTCATTCAGGATTCCCTGGAAAAGATGAAGAATATCGGTACCATGCTGGTGGTCGCCCACAGGCTTTCTACCATTCAGCACGCCGACAATATCATTTTCCTTTCCCACGGCGAGATCGTGGAGCAGGGCGCGCACCAGGAGCTCTTGAAGCAGAAAGGCCGTTATTATCGGCTTTATACCCTTCAATATCATAAAGAGCAGCTTCACGAAGGGGCCTGACGGAACGGGCCGAATGAAAGGTTTCAGAGGCCGTATTTTTGAAAAATTCCCTTGTAAGAGTCCGAAAATGTGCGAAATGACTTATAATTCATATTTTATTAACAAATCATAAACCGTTTTGACATAGTCTTCTGCTATTATAAAGAAAGTAGTTCGTTAACTAACAAATTCAGGGGGGCAGAACACTGTTTCACTGACCGGAAAGGAATGTATCAAAAATGGGTAAGCTCGAAAAGATCCAAAAGTGTGTTGAAAAGGGAAAGGAAGGGGCGCTTGTAAAGCTTTCCTCCGACAAGGACAAGGAAGTTCGCCTTGCTGCTATCGCCGGAATGGGCAAGATCGGTAAGGATGACTCCTTTAACGCCATGGTTCCTGCCATGCTCATCGATGAGGATCCCGATATCCGCGCTGCGGCTGCCGAGGCTTTGGGCGTGATGCAGAATGTCCATGCCAGCGCCCACCTCCGCTATTATCTGGAGCGGGAGAAGGACGAAAAGGTTATTGCCGCCATCCACAACGCCATCTCCGCTTTGAGCGGTCTGGAATAAATCGGAGCGCATTATAAAAAACGCACGGCAAAAAGCAAGGTGGCCGGTCCAAGTTGGACCGGCCGTTTTTTTGTGGTTTCCGGGAACTGCTTGTTCAGGTGTTAGATATTGGAAAGGGCAATAAAGGGCAATGTATCATGTATAGTGTAGAAAGGGTGAAGGGCGACTGAGTGGTTGTCCTTATCCTGTCCCCGCCAAGTCCCCGATCTGCCATTTGCTGAGAAAAAGAAATGCGCGCATTGCTTTAGACGAAGAATCTCGGCCTTTAGTGGCTAGACTTTAGTTGTTAGTCGTTAGAAAAGGATTTAAGGGCATAAGGATAAGAACGAGATTCTTCGCGCTGCTCAGGATGACAGTAAAAAGGGAGGTTTGTACATACAGAAAGCAAAGTCTTTCTGTATGTACTCAACCCCTCCACCATGCTACGCATGGTCCCACAGGCTGCGCAGCGGACTGTTTCCCCTCTGACAGGAGAGGTCAAAGAGATAAGGGCAAGGGCGTTGTGAAATTATGAAAATTGGAAATGGAATTTTCGGGAGCTATTGCCCTTTCGGGTTTCTTGGGGTAAAATAATCGCAGAGCGATTATTAGGAGATTCCCTGAACCGCATAGCGGTTCTCTTTTCCTATCGGAAAAGTATCGGTCATCTCAAAGCAGTTGGCACCTTCGGTGCTTATGGTAAAATAAGAAGTAATTATTCCCGGGAAGGCTTTGACGCGGCGCGGCGGGTCCGGAACGGGACTTGGGAGTGCATATGGCGCAGGAGAAAAGACAAAGCTTTATGAAGGGCGCGGCGATCCTGACCGCTGCCACCCTTGCGGTGAAAATATTGGGGCTGTTGTTTTCCATTCCGCTGGCTAATTTTATCAGTGAAGCGGGAATGTCTTACTTTTACACGGCCTACGATATTTTCTCCATTTTTTACATGCTTTCCACTGCCGGGCTGCCTCTGGCGGTGTCGAGAATGGTGGGCACCGCTTATTCCCAGGGAAGAAAAAAAGAAGCCGACCTGGTGTTTTCAGTAGCCTTCTGGCTGTTCTTCGGCCTGGGGCTTTTCGGCTGCGGGGTGATGTTCTTCGGCTCTGAGCAGATAGCGGAACTGATGAATAACCCCGGGGCTGGGCCCTCTATCATGGCTCTTGCGCCGACGCTGTTTTTCATTTCCATCACCTCGGCTCTGAGAGGTTATTTCCAGGGCCGCTCCAATATGATCCCCACGGCGGTTTCCCAGACCATAGAGGCCGTGACAAAGGTGATCATCGGCGTGGGCCTTGCCTTTTACATCATCAGGCAGTATGACTCGGACGCCCAGGCAGCGGTGGGGGCCATTATCGGTGTTTCCGTCAGCGCGTTTCTGGCCACGGTTTATCTTGTGCTTTACAAAATACGGCAGAAGAGAAGAGACAAAGCCGACCCGGATCAGGGTACTCCTGACAGCGCGGGGAAAAAAGAGCTGCTGATCAGCCTTGTGAAATTCGCGGTGCCAATCACTTTGGGCTCCTGCTTTTTGAGCCTGCTTGACAATGTGGACGCTTCCATTATGATGAGCCGCCTGCAGTCCGCCGGGGGCTTTACCCTTTCCCAGGCGGAAGCCATGCGGGGGGTGCTGGGCCACGCCAGAAAATTCTTTGATCTGCCGGGCGCGTTCGTGATCCCTATTTCCACAAGCCTGCTACCGGTGCTGTCCGGAGCGGTGGCCTCCCATGAGCAGGACCAGGTGGATCACATCACCTCCCTTTCTCTCAGGGTCACGCTGCTGATCTCCATTCCCGCTTCCGTGGGAATGTGCATTTTTGCCGAGCCTATCTGCGGCCTTTTGCTGGCAAACAGGCCGGATACGGCCGCCGCCACCGCTCCCCTTTTATCCATGCTGAGCGTGGCCATCGCCTTTAACAGCAGCCTGTATACCACAAACGCCATTTTGCAGTCCTTCGGGAAGCCCATGATCCCTGTGGTCCACATGGCGGTGGGCGGTATCGTGAAGGTGGCCGCTTCCTACTTTCTGACCGGGATTCCGGAAATAAACGTGATGGGCTCCGCCATAAGCACCGCGGTGTCCTATTTCCTGATCATGGTTTTGAATTTTATCTCCATTCGCAGGATCTTGCCGAAAATGAACGGGATCATCGGAACCGCCTTGCCGATCATACTTGCTTCCGCCATCATGGGAGGAGCATCCTACGGGGCATATTGGGGGCTGTGCCGGTTCCTGCCCGCAAGGGCGGCTGTTTTCCCGGCGATTCTGCTGGCCGTGGCGGTTTATGCCCTGTGCATTGTTGCTTTCAGGGCAGTGACCTATGAAGACATGGCAATGCTTCCCAAGGGGGAGCGGCTTGCCAGGCTGCTTCACATCAAAAAGAACTCCAGGGGGAAGCATTTCAGACGCTAGACGCCGGAGAAGGGAAAGAGCTGGGGACAAATTTTGCTGCAAACCCCTCCACCGAGTCTCACCTGTTGGCTCGGGTGATGCGTTCCGGTGGAACGCGCTCACCCGTTCGGCGGCGGAGGGGTTGTGGCAAGATTTTCCCTAGGTTAAGAACCCCTCAGTCACGGCGGAGCCGTGACAGCTCCCCTTTCAGGGGAGCCAAGAGGTAATTGCCACACATAAAAAGCGACATAGAACCACCGGGTTCTTATCCCCTCAGTCAGCCTATCGGTTGACAGTGAAAGCTGCTCGAAGGGCAGAGTTTTCCCTTCAACTCTTACGAGCAAGGGGAGCCAAAAGCGTCACTAAACTATAATTTCCTGCTCTTACTTCATTGCGCCGAAGGCGCAACCATCATCTAGAATCTAGCATCTAGAATCCAGCGTCTAAAGGGCGAGATCCTTCGTGAAGATGCTGCGCATCTTTTTCTCAGAGATGACAGGAAGGGAGACTGGCCCTTTCTGACAACTAACGACTAACAGCTAACAACTAAAAGGCGAGATTCTTCGCCTGCGGCTCAGAATGATAGTTAAGAGTCCCTGCCCTTGTCTTTACTTCATTGCGCCGAAGGCGCAACCATCATCTAGAATCTAGCATCTAAAATCTAGCGTCTAAAGGGCGAGATCCTTCGTGAAGATGCTGCGCATCTTTTTCTCAGAGA
>CAZNZS010000056.1:0-5760 GCA_964577585.1 uncultured Acutalibacter sp. | reverse complement strand
TGACAGGAAGGGAGACTGGTCCTTTCTAACAACTAAAACGGCGAAGGCCTTTCGGTCTTCGCCGTTTTACTGTTCAGGAAGATTTTTCAAAGAATCCTTTTGGCAGGGAATCTTTTTTTGCGGGATTTTTTCAAGCAGGCAATGCCTGTCAATTCAAGCTGATGTCTGAGGTGTAGAGGGAGCCGTCGCGGCCGTCAGTGTTGACGGTAAAGGCATGGAGAACTCCGCTGCTGTCGGTATAGGATATGCCATAGAGATCGATATCCATCAGGGCAAGCTTCGCCTTGACCACCGTTCCCGCCGGCACGGTCCCATACTCGTCCAGGACCTGATCAATCCGGAACTCGAAGGTGTCGGGATCAATCATCACCGAGACGATCTGAAAATCGTGGATCTCCTCAGATATAGGAGAAATATCGATTTCCGTCACATAGTCGCTGCCGCCGCTGAACCGGAACACCACTTCGCCGGTCAGGGGGGCAAACTCGCTGAGGCTCAGCCTGACGCCTTCCCGCTCAACCACTGTCCGATCGGGAGCAAACCTGCCTTCAGAGCTTTCCGGTTCGGAAACAGAAATGCTTTCCACAGGTGATTGAGGCGGAACAGGAGAAGCGGTGGGCACGGGGCTTGGGGGCTCCTTTGAGGGCTTTGGAGAAGGGGTTTCCGAAGGCTTTGGGGAAGGCTTCGGAGACGGTTTTGCAGAGGGGGAGGGAGAAGCCGCTTCAGAGCTTTCCGGGTTTGAGGCCGGCATGTCGGAGGATACCGGCGTGTTGGAAGCGCAGCCGGCCAAAAGAGTAAAAAGCAAAGAGGCCAAAGCTATCATGCAAAGGTTCTTTTTGAGAAGAAATCGTTTCATAAATCGCACCTTCCGTTTCCCGGGAAAAGGGACTTACTCATCTTCCTTCGTGATCTCGTCGGGAAGAGACTCCACGTCGAATACAGAATCGGAAGATTCGGGTTGAAGTTCGGGATCAGGCTGGGGCTCTGGCTTAGGTTCAGGCTTGGGCTCTGCCTTTTTCTCTGCCGTTTTTTCGGGCTTCACCGACGGCTTTTTTTCAGCGGAACCGCGCTTACGGTAGATCAGGGCGCCTATGACCGCCGCCGCAAAAATTGCCAGAAGGAGAATGCCCGCGGCAGTCTGCCCCCCTGCGGAGTGCTGCCTTGGAGTGGAGTTTACCTGATCCGCCACGGATACGGGCTGATCGGCGTTTTCATTGGAATCGTTCCCCAGCTGGCCCTTCTGGTTATTGCCGATACCGTGGACAACGCCGTCCTCGGTAAGGTAGATCATATGTCCGCCGCCGAGAGCCACATCGGTGACTTCCCTGACAACCTCTTTCGGAGATAAGCTGGCCTCGGCGCCGTATTTGCTGTAATCGTTGCTTCCCCATGCATAAAGTGTGCCGCTGCCGCTTATGGCCGCAGAGAAATTCTCACCGCAGGCGATAGAGACAACGCCGGACAGGATACGGACAGGGGAAAAAACATTGTCTATGGTGCCGTTCCCCATTTCGCCGTTGGCGTTGTAGCCGCAAGCCCAAAGGGTGCCGTCGGTCTTCAGAATAAGTGTGCCGAAGGCAGTGCAGGCAACACTTTGCACATCCGTCATGACCTGCTGGAATTCCGTGAGATTTTCCGTTTCCCCGTTTCCGAGCTGGCCGTATTCATTGTGGCCCGCTGCCCACAGGGTGTTGTCGCTTTTCACGGCCATGGTGTGCTGGAGGCCTACCGCTACACTGCGCACGCCTGTCAGGGCCTCTTTCGGGACGGAAACAGAGCTTGTGCTGCCGTTTCCAAGCTGGCCGGAATCATTCCAGCCCCAGGTCCACAGGGTGCCGTCAGTGGTGACAGCCGCGCTGTGGAAGCGGCCGGGTGCCGCCGCAGCCACGTCAGGCATGATGAGGGTGGGGGAGGTGCGGTTCCTGGAATCTCCCAGCCCGAGCTGAGAGCCCTCATTCCATCCCCAGCCGTAAAGCTCGCCGCTTGTGGTGATGGCAAAGGTGGTAAGGTAGCTCGTATACACGGCGCGCACATTTTCCATTGCCTGCACGAACACTGCGCTGTCTTCCCCGACGGCTTTGTTTTCGCTGGCAGCTTCGTCTTCTTCCGTTTTTCCGGCTGTCTGATCCGGGATCACGCCGAGCTGGCCATACACGTTGGAGCCGGAGGTCCACAGGGTGCTGTCCGATTTTATGATGGCAGAATGCAGGTAGCCCGCAGCCAGGGGAACTGTTTCCGGTTCTACGGTATCGGCCAGGGCAGGACAGGTGATGAGCAGCGACAGACAGAGAAGCACGGACAAAAGCTTGATCGCTTTTTTCATAAATGATCCCTCCAAACGGAATTCATTTCCACACCTGCGGCGGGCACTCGTGAAGCCTCTGCGGCACAAACTGAAAGTCTTCCACCCGACCACAGACTTTGCGGATTATTAAGCGCTGAAAGCGCCAACCAATTTGAGATGACAAAGCCACTTTGTGGCTTTGTACTTATTGCAAAGCAAAAGGGAACCGCTGTGCGGTTCAGGGAATCTCCTAATAATCGCCTCGCGATTATTTTGGCATATCCCGAAGCCAAACGGTCATTTCGCCTTCGCCTCTGTTGCACCAGGCATAATAGGGAACAAAGGTAAGCTTCGCATCGGTTACCTTCGGAGGCTTGCCGGTATAGAGGCTTTCGGTATCGCTTTCCTCGCGCCTGCCGCTGCAGGTAAGAGTGGTGACGCCGGAAAGCAGGCCGGGCTGCCAGATGCAGGTAAATTCGCTGGATCTTGGCAGCATGAGCTGAGAAAGGCCCTTACCGTTGTCGGCTTCTTCCAGGCAGTAGACAAGGGGACCGCGGCAGACTGCCACTTTTCCGGCATCTGCTCTGACGCGGTGGTTTGCCCACACGTGGCGGACCTCCATGGAAAGGGAAAGCTCGATGGTATCTCCCGGCTGCCATTCCCGGGTCAAATTGATATAGCCGTTTTCAAGCGCTTCGGTCACGGCGGCTCCGTTCAGCTTCAAGCTCCAGCTTTCGCACCAGCCGGGAATCCTGATGCCGTAGGTAAAGGTGACGGGAGACTGAGGGGTGATCGTCCATTTGAGATTTCCGTCCCAGGGGTAATTTCCTTCGAGCTTTACGGAGACGGGAACGCCGGACATAACGCAGGAGAAGTCGCCGGCAAGATAGAGGTGCTGGAAAAGCCCGGTTTCCGTCTGAGAGATAGCATAGTCGGTAATGGAGGCTACGGTGCGGGCAAGGTTTGGAGGGCAGCAGGCACAGCCGAACCATTTCTGGCGCACGGTTTTGACATGGCGCATATCCCAGCGGTTTTTCTGGACCTCCGGGACCGCCTCCAGGGGATTGACATAGAAGAAGGCGGTGCCGGTCAGATCCATGCCGCTGATGGCGCCGTTATAAAGCACGGTTTCCATGACGTCGGCATATTCGCCCCGGCGCTCGATCTTGAGCATCTGGTTTGCGAAGAAGGCAAGAGCCAGGGAGGCGCAGGTCTCGCCGTAGACGGTATCGTTGGGAAGGTCGTAGGGCACAGTGAAGGATTCGGCATATTCGGAAGAGCCGATCTGCCCGGTGATGTACATCTGCTTTTCGGTCATTTCATGCCAGAGAAGGCGAAGGTGGGAATAAAGAGCATCGTCCTTTGAGCAGCGGGCGGCTGCCGCGGCACCGGCATAAAGATAGTTTGCCCGGACGGCGTGGCCGATGGGGGCGTCCTGCTCCATGAGAGGCTTATGGGCCTGATAGTAGGCGTATTGAAGCTGCCAGTCGCTCCAATAATTCTTTTCCCCGCGTTTTTCGACCTCGGCAGGAAAATACAGCGGAGCTTTTCCTCGCTCGCTTAAAAAATAGCCGGCAAGCTTCAGATATTTTTCCTTCTTTGTGACCTCGTAAAGCTTAACAAGGGCAAGTTCTATTTCCTCGTGGCCGGGATAACCGTGAAGCTTTCCTTCCTCCGACCCCAAAACGGAATCGATGTGGCAGGCCAGCTTTTCGGCGACATCCAGGAAATTTCTGCGGCCTGTGGCTCTGAAATGGGCCACAGCGGCTTCGATCATGTGGCCGGCGCAGTAAAGCTCGTGGTGGTCGGTGAGGTTCGTCCACCGTTTACTAAGGTTTCCCAGGCTGTAATAGGTGTCCAGATACCCGTCGGGCTCCTGGGCGGCGGCAACGAGGGAAATGGTGCCCTCCAGTTGCTTTTCCAGCTCCGGGTCCGGAGACCACATGAGGGCAAAGGCCGCGGCTTCCATCCATTTATAGAGGTCGCTGTCCTGGAAAACGCAGCCATAGTGCTCGCCTTCTCCCGAGGCCGCGGCCTTCATATTGTGGATGCAGCCGCTACGTTCGGCGTTCGGGATCCTGTCGTTCAGGGCTTCCCACTGATAGGGGATCACTTTGGTACGGACAAGCTCCCGCAGGCGGGCATAAAAGGGGTCGGTGACGCGGTAAGTATTCTCGGATAATGGGGCGGCAAATTCTTTCGGGTTCATATGAGATCCTCCTTTTGGGTTTAAGAATGAAGGTATTAGATTTTGAAATCAGCATCCATCAACTAATATCCAGAATCCAGAATCTAGAATCTAGTATCTAGAATCTAGTATCTAGAATCTAGTATCACACCTTGCCCAGCACCCTTCCCTGACACCTGACGTCATCGTAATCGTGCAGGGGAATGGGGTCATAAAGCGGGTTCAGGGAGATGAGCTTTCCCTCTCCCAGGCGCTTGATATAGCCGTCTCCGTTCAGAACAAAGATCCCTATCTCGCCTTCCCGTACCATTTCGTCGGTACGTTCCACGAAAACGATGTCGCCGTCTTTATAGGCGGGCTCCATGCTGCTGCCGTTTACTCTGGCGCAGTAATGGGCGTTTTCCGGGACCTGTTCCGTGGGGATCTCCAGGCGGGTCTTGTAGCCGGTATCGTCGGACCAAGGCTCGCCGGGACCGGCGGAAACAGCCAGGTCGTAACAATTGATATAGGTGATATTCCCGGTCTCCTGACGCTCCACCACATGGGTCATACGGTCATATTCCAGATCGAGAATGCTGTCTACGGCTTTTTTGCCGTGTACGTCCAGTACACGGTATTTTTTTATGTGGGCATATTCCTCGGCCTGGATCTCGGAATCCCCCAGAAAGCTCAGCGGATTATCACAGCCGTAAATGCCGCAGAGAGCAAGGAAGGTATCGGCGTTCGGCATACTGAGACCGCTTTCGTAGCCGTACAGTGTTTTTTCCGAAATGGAAATGTTTTGGGAAAGCAGCTTCTCGGTGACCTCTCTGGCGGAATAGCAGGAAGCCTTTCTCAGCCTCTTCAGCATTGTGGAAATCGGGGTACCCATATGATCGGCTCCTCTTTTTCTTTTTTGCGGCGAACAGCAAACGGAACAGGCTTTCGACGCGGCAGTTGCTGCTAGTATCGTACCATTAAATAGCTTCCGGGTCAACAATAAGTTCTTAGAAAATAAGAAAAAACTTTGAAACAGCTATTGACATTCTTAGAATCAAAGAGTATATTATTGACAGAGATTAGTTACTAAGAAAACGAATGCAATTTTGCTTTGCGGCCATTAGCCGTAACGGATACCGGATACCGGGTGTCAGAAAGGGTGAGCGTGTCCCAGTGGGGGAGAAGCTGACCGGTGGACAGCGTTCTGACCCGACCGAAGCGACAGATGAGAACGACAGGCGAGAAAGGCAAGAGGGTCAAGGGCGCCCTCTCAGTCATGCTGACGCATGACAGCTCTCCCAGAGGGAGA
>CAZNZS010000055.1:0-15483 GCA_964577585.1 uncultured Acutalibacter sp. | reverse complement strand
ACCCTTTCCTCAGCCGGCGGATTTTCCTGCCTGATGACAGTCAACGACAAGCTGGACGGCTATTCCTATGCGCCCCTGCCCGGGCAGGCAAAGAACACCTTTATCCCCACCAGGATCGTCGGCGTCAGCGCCAAGAGCACCCAGCAGGAGGAAGCCAAAAAATTCGTGGAATTCCTCCTCACCAATGAGATCCGGAGTCAGGACAACAACAGCGGGTTCCGCATCAACAAAAATGCACTGAAGGCTGAACTGCAGGAAAAGAAGGAGACCGGCGGCGGGTTCGGCCTGATGGGATCGGACGGCGAATTTTTCAATTTGGAGCTTCGCTCCCTGACGGACAGCGAAATCGACGGCCTGCTTGAAACTATCCAGGGGCTGACCACCCCCGTGCTTCAGGGCATGATCCACGAAACGGTGCTGAACGAGGGCTGCTCCTGCCTGATGGGTGAGAAAAGCCCGGAGGACACGGTGGACAGCATTCTGAAAAAGGTCAACCTGTACCTTTCGGAATCATGAGACGGAAGCACAAAAAAAGCCAATGGTCAGGGATTCTCTTTCTGCTTCCCAGCCTTTTGGGAGTGAGCTTTTTCGTACTGCTCCCCTTCCTTGATGTGGTGCGGCGTTCCTTTGTGAGCGCCGTCACCGAGGAATGGGTGGGACTGAAGAATTACCGGGACACTTTTACAAATCCGGCCTTTCAGCTGGCCTGCCGGAACACTCTGCGCTTTTCTCTGATCTGTATTCCGGCGCTTTTGGTACTGTCCCTGCTATTAGGAGTATTTCTGCAAAAGCTGTGCATTCTGGGAGGAACTTTGAAAACGGCCTTTCTGTTTCCCATGGCAATACCGGTAGCCTCTATCGCCCTTATATGGCGGCTGGTTTTCGAAAACAGAGGAATATTAAACGGAGCTTTAAGCCAAATCGGACTGCCCGCAATTGAATGGATGGACAGTCCCATGGCCTTCTGGGTACTGGTAATAAGCTATCTTTGGAAAAATCTGGGATATGATATCGTGTTGTGGATGGCCGGGCTTTCCGGGATACCTGCGACAATTTACGAGGCCGCCAGAATCGATGGGGCCGGAGAGTGGATGCTTTTTCGCAGAATAACCCTGCCCTGCCTGCTGCCCACTGCCTTCACCGTCTCTGTACTGTCGTTTCTGAACTCCTTCAAGGTGTTTCGGGAAGCATATCTGGTGGCCGGAGACTACCCACACGAAAGCATGTACCTGCTGCAGCATCTTTTCAACAATTGGTTTCGGGACCTGTCCTTTGACAGAATGGCTGCCGGGGCAGTCATGGTTTGCCTGGTGGTTTTAGGGCTTATTCTGTTTTTACGGAAAAGCCTTGAAGAAGAGTAAGGCGGGAAAGGAAAAAAAGACATGAAACTGCACCGTTTATTGATCTTGGCGCTGCTGATTGTTTTCGCGGTGCTGGTATGCGCTCCCGTGGCGATGCTGCTCTCCGGCTCTCTTATGAGCGGTGGAGAGCTTTCCCGGAATCTTGCTCCTATCCTCTCAGAAGATGAACTTGAATATGCAGGCTGGAGCCTGCTTCCCCGAACCCCCACTCTGCGATCTCAAGTAGAGCTTTTGCTGGATTCCCCCGAGTTCTTTCATATGTTCTGGAATTCTGTGATCTCCACCGGCGGGATCCTTCTGGGGCAGCTTTTGGTGGGCGTGCCGGCAGCCTGGGGGCTGGCCCAATTCAATTTTCGTTTTAGAAAAGCACTTCTTACTTTGTACATGATTTTGATGCTGATGCCTTTTCAGGTTACCATGCTGTCAAACTTTTTGGTGTTGGACCGGCTTTCTCTGCTTGACACCCTTTGGTCTTTGATACTGCCCTGCGCTTTTTCGACTTTCCCGGTGTTTTTATTGTACCGTTTCTTCCGCTCCATTCCGGCGGCCATTCTGGAATCCGCCAGTCTGGATGCGCGAAATGCCTTCCAGGTATTCCTGTATATCGGGATCCCCCTGGGTTCTGCCGGGATCGTTTCGGCAATGGTTCTGGGCTTCCTGGAAAACTGGAATTTGATAGAGCAGCCGCTGGCATTTTTGAAAAACAAGACGATATGGCCTCTTTCCCTGTATCTGCCCAACATCGGGCTGGAACGGGCGGGATCTGCCTTCGCGGGATCCGTTTTAGCCCTGATACCTGCCTTTCTTGTGTTTTTAAGCGGCAGAGATTATCTTGAGCAGGGAATTATGGCCTCCGCCGTAAAAGAATGAGCATCAGTGAGGACAGAAAAGGAGTTTACCCATGAATCAAACACATGGAAAGCATGGCGCTTTTCCGGCGCGGTCGATTCCAATAAGCCCGGAAGAGCTTCTTGGAAAACGCATGAAAAGGAATGATTCTCTTCGGGCAAAGGCTTTGCGCTGGCTTGCGGGTTTTTTAATACTGATGCTGCTTTTGACACTGCTTTCCAGGGCGGCGGACGAACTTACAATTCCCCGGGCCTCCACCGCCGCTCCCGCTCCAAAAACCATAGACCGGAAAATAACGGCTGCCGGAAAAGCAGAGGAAACCGCTGCTTTCTCCGTTACCACTGTGGCCGGGATCAGGGTGGCGTCGGTCTCTGTGAAATCCGGAAGCCGAGTCGAAGCGGGAAGCTCCCTTTTTACCCTGGACACAGCAGATCTTCAGCAAAAACTGGAAGACGTCAAAGAAGAGCTTTTCAAGCTTGACCTCGACATCCGGGACCAGGAAAGCCGCGACGCCCTAAACGGCGAAAGAAAAAAGCTGGAGCTTGCACGGGCCAGACAGGATTACGAGGAAGCCAAAAAAAGCGGCGACAAAGCCGTAAGTGAGGCAGCGAACGCCCTGGAAAAGGCCAAAAAAGCGCTGGCGGCCTATACACCCGCCTCCGGCCCCGATCTGTCCGATCTGGAGGCCGATCGTGCCGCTGCGGAAAAAGGCGTGCTCCTGGCGGAAGGCGCCCTTTCCAAGCTCCGGGAAGAAACGGAGAATGCGGCACGCAGTGTACGGGAAAACGCCGAGGCTGCCGGAGAAGATCCGGATGCGGCGGAGCAGGCCACGCGCGATCAGGCACAGGCATCGCTGGATACGGCGGAAGACAATTTGGAAAAAGCACGCACAAAGCTGAACGAAGCCAGAGAAGCCTTGGAAGGGGCAACGGCCGGCGGCTCTTCCACGGAAAAGCAGGAGCTGGAAAACGCGGTGGCTGCCGCCCAAAGGGAGTATGAACAGGCTGTAGAAAGCCGGGATTCCGCGCTGAAAGCCTCTTCCCGGGCAATTGAGGACGCCGGACAAAAGGAAGCGGAAGACAGCAGCGGGGAAATAAAACACCTGGAAAGGTCAAAGCTGGAAAAGCAGATAAACACCCTGGAAGCCATATTGCAGGACGGCGGCGTGATCTATGCGCAAAAGGCCGGAACAGTGACTAAGCTTGAGCTTGAAGTGGGGTCAGTCACACCGGAAGGAACTTCAGTCCTGTTTGCAGACAACACGCAAAGCACTATGTTTATAGCTCAGATCCAGGAAACGGACGGTAAGTACGCCACGCCCGGCACAGAAGTGCTTTTAAAGCCTCAGGGAAACAAAGAACCTATTTCCGGACTGACAATAGAGAGCACCTATAAAGATACCGAAAATCCGGAGCTTATAAACGTGACTGTACGCCTACCAAAGGGCATCCTGGAGGTAGGCGGATCTGCAGATTTGGAAATCCTGCAAAAATCCGAGGAATACCCGATTTGCGTGCCTTTAAGCGCTCTCCGGGAAGAAAATGGAAGCTATTTTGTGCTGATACCCATCGAGAAAAAAGGAATTTTGGGCACAGAGCTCGTGGCAGAACGTGCTGACGTGACTGTACTGGAAAAGAATGGATCCTATGCCGCGCTCAGCAGTGACTGGGTCTATGCGGACAGGGAATTCATTACAAGCACCAGTAAACCTATAAAGGCAGGTGACCGGATACGCCTGGAAGAATCGTGACAAACGGTAAGGATACAATTTCCACCGTTCATCTATTGACACGCCCCGTTTTGGCTTCTCTCTTTCTCCTTTGTCTGGCTTTTTCCCTCTATCATTCAAAAAACCTTGAATGGGCGTCAAATCTGTACACCCAGTCCGTTCAAATAACGGTGAAGACAGCAATGGAAATGCGGGACAGGGAAATGGAGGAAACGCGGCCCGCCGCCTTTACGGCCTGGAAAGAGGAAAAGGAGCAAAGCCTCAGCAACCCGGATCTCGGACGCAGCACAAACGCTGCCGCAATAAATGTTCTCGGCAGCCCAGCGCTCCTGTTCCCCACCGCCCCCCCTCTGGAACCGGAGGACCGGCAAGGGTGCGTCATCGACAGAAACACGGCGCAAATTTTATTTGGCAGCGCAGCTCCTGTGGGAAGTGTTGTTCAATACGAAAACCGCCGCCTTACCGTGCGCGGCGTTGTGGATAACCCACATCCTGTTATTATCATGTTATCTGAGACACAGGAAACGGAGCTGCAGTATTTGACACTGCGCCTGCCTGAAGGCGTCCCCTCCTGGGAGGCTTTAACGGAATTCAGCAATCGCCATGGCCTCCCGGGAAACTGGAATTCCACTGATTTTGGCAAATGGCTTTCCGGCCTTTTTTCACTGCTGGCTCCGCTTCTTATCTTTCTCTCCATGTTCTTTTCTATTTTAAAGCTGGCCTTTTCTTCAAGCGAGTTTCCGATCCTCTTTTTCATTTGCCTGCTGGGGGCAGCCGCCATATGGTTCACCATGCTGTGGGCCACGGAATTTTCTTTTCAGATCCCGGAAGAGCTTTTGCCAAACAAATGGTCTGATTTTGATTTTTGGGGCGAGATGTATGGGCAAAAAAAATCGGATTTTCTCACGCTTATTTCCGGGGAAAAGACGGAGCCGGAGCTTTGCTTTTTGCTTCCGGCTCTGAGATCCGTCGCCTTTGGCATAGTGGCTGCTCTGTTTTTCCCGTTTTTCAGCAGGCTGAAAATCGAAACATGGCGCTGCTTATGGCTGTGGTGTGTCTTTTCCGTATTGCTTTCATTCGCCATCGTTCTTTTGCTGGGAAGAGTGCTTGCAGGAAATCGGCTGATCTGGCTTTTTCTGCCCTTCTGCTTTTTGTGCACCTGTTTAAAAAGCAAGCTTCAGAAAATGACGGAAAAGAGAAAGCTCGGACAATAATGGCCATCAAAAGCCGCAAAAAGGCCCCGGAACTCCGGGGCCTGCTCTTTTCTTTATGATAACCACTGATCTTTACTTTTCCAAAACTCTTTTTACGGTTGCTTCCACATTCTCCGCGCTGAGTCCAAATTCTTTCAGCAGATCCACCGCGGGACCGGAATGGCCGAATACATCCTGCACGCCGATCTTTGTGACAGGCGTGGGACAGTTTTCGGAAAGGTAAGAGCTTACCGCTTCGCCCAATCCACCTATGACGCTGTGCTCTTCCGCGGTAATGATATGGCCGGTCTCCTGAGCCGCCTTCAAAAGGAGCTCCGTATCCAGAGGCTTCACGGTGTGGAAATCCAGTACCCGAACGCTGATCCCCTGAGCCTTCAGGCTGTCGGCAGCCTTTACCGCCTCCCCCACCATCAGGCCGGTGGCGATCACCGTGATATCGGATCCTTCCCGCAGAGTAATGCCTTTTCCGATTTCAAAACGGTAATCGTCATTATTGTTGACGCTTTCCACAGCTAAACGGCCCAAACGGATATAAACAGGTCCGTTGTATTCCGCCGCCGCTTTCACGGCAGCCTGCATCTCATAATGATCCGCGGGGTTCAAAACCACCATGCCGGGGATCGCGCGCATCAATGCGATATCCTCACAGCACTGGTGCGTAGCACCGTCTTCTCCCACGGAAATTCCGGCATGAGAGCCTATGATCTTTACGTTGAGATGAGGGTAGCCCACAGAATTCCGAACCTGCTCAAAGGCACGTCCGGCGGAAAACATGGCAAAACTGACCGCAAAGGGGATCTTCCCGCAGGTAGCGAGACCTGCCGCAATTCCCGTCATGTTTGCCTCAGCAATGCCGCATTCCACAAAACGGTCAGGATATTTATTCTTAAACCATTCCACCTTGGTAGCGTCCGCCAGGTCAGCCGTTAACACAATGATATCGGGATTTTTTTCAGCCAAAGCTACCAAAGCTTCTCCAAAGCTTTCTCTGGTCGCCTTTTTTACCATCTCAGCCATTTTGCAGCACCTCCAGCGTTTCGTTAAGTTCCTTCTTTGCCTGCTCATACTGCTCTGCGTTCGGGGCTTTTCCGTGCCAGCCCGCCTGGTTTTCCATGAAGCTGACCCCCTTGCCCTTGGTGGTTTTCGCAATGATGGCAAAAGGCTTTCCAGCGCAGGCTCTTGCGGCGCCGAAGGCGATTTCAAGCTGTTCTATGTCGTTTCCGTCAATGGTCATGACCTCAAAACCAAAGGAACGGAATTTCTGGTCCAACGGAGAAACTCCACCCACCTCTTCAACGGAGCCATCGATCTGAAGACCGTTATAATCCAATATGACACAAAGGTTATCAAGGTTTTTGTGAGCGGCAAACATGGCGGCCTCCCAAACCTGACCCTCTTCGCTTTCTCCGTCGCCTACAAGAGTGTACACACGGTAAGACTTGTTATCCAGCTTTCCCGCCAAAGCCATTCCCACAGCGGCGGAAATTCCCTGGCCGAGGCTGCCGGAACTCATATCCACACCGGGAGTGCCTTTCATATCAGGATGGCCCTGAAGCATTGCGCCGATATGGCGAAGCTTTGAAAGCTCTTCTTCTCCAAAATACCCTCTCTGGGCCAGCGCGGCGTAAAGCCCGGGAGCGCAGTGACCCTTGGAGAGCACGAAACGGTCACGGTCAGGGTCCTTGGGATTTTTCGGGTCAATATGCATCTCCCGAAAATAGAGATAGGTAAAAATATCCGCCGCGGAGAGGGAACCGCCGGGATGACCGGATTTCGCGTGATACACGCCTTCAATAATTCCCAGGCGAACCTTTGCCGCAGTGATCTGCAGCTCTTTTCGCACTTGTGCTTCCATAGCTTGAAACCATCCTTTCAAAAATCCTTTAGCAAGGCGCAAATGCGCCGGTACATACGGAAAGTATTATATCTTATTTGCTTCCGGAAAGCAATCATAAGTTTTCCTTTTCAGACTATTTAAGAGGAATCCCACAGCAGATCCACGGCAGCCCGCTCTGCTTTTCAGATAGCAAAGGCCATGCCGCAGGGCACGAAAGCAGTTCTCTTTTGTATATTGGGATCAAATCGGGAGAAAAATAAACTTGTCATTTCCAGCCTAAGAAAAAACGCAGCAGAAAGGAAGAGAATTATGAATCAGGAACGAAACGGAAGGATCGGCAATCTTCCCGCCAACATCAACATCATGAACCCCGTACCGAATAAGGACGCCAAAAGCATTTCGAAGTTGGTGCGTAAAAACGGAAAGATCTCGGGCTATGAGCTTTCAGACGGCACTGTGCTTTCCAAGCACGAGGGAGTTACCCTTGCAAAGCAGGGCGGCATCCGTGGAGTTGCCATTGCCAGCCGCAACGGCAGCGAATATCTTCGCTCCCTTCCCGATGGGGATGAAAGCAACAACCTGGGAGACCTGCCCTCCTATTCCACAGAAGGCTGACGAAAGCGCCCTTTCCCGGCAACGGAAAAGGGCGCTGCTTTTATTTTCGCACAAAAGCTTTTTTGGGCATTTTACAGATCGGGCAGGTCCAATCGGCAGGCAGCTCTTCAAAGGTGAAATCCGGGTCGCTGTACACATATCCGCACACGGAGCACACAAAGCTTTCTCCGCTGCTCCTGTCGGAAATAAGCTCCGCGGGCAGGTATGTAGGCGATTTCACCGGTGCGGAACCGCCCAGCTGCTCCAGATAATAATCATACGTCATGGGAACACCCACGGCTTCATCGCTGCCGGCAATGATCTCCGCCACAAAAATGATCTGCCCTGCTATCTCCAGCTTGTCTTTTACGTTGCACAAGAACCAGCAGCAGGTGTTTTCCTTGATGACCGGCACCCCCTCTGTAAGCACCTTATGCCTGATATTTTCCAGCTTATCGGTGCGCCTGCCGGAAACAAAGCCCAGTGCGCCTATTACGGTGGCCGACGTTTTCTGAGAAAGCACAGAAATGGAAAAAATCCCTGTCTTTTCAATGCATTCGCAGCTGTAGTTGCTTTTGTTCATGCTGATAGCCACCAAAGGAAAAACCGATTCGGTAGCCTTGGATATCTGCGTCACCGAATTGATGATGCAGGCGCTGGGCTTTTTCAACCCCTTCACCCCGATGGCGTACATGCCATAGGAAAGATTGCGCAGAACCAGCGGTTTCACTTTTCATACCTCCGATTTTTTCAGTTTCCGGGAAGGCTTTCCTCCCGTCTATTATATGCGCCCTCTGCCCGGATCATACCGACAGCGGGCCTTTCAGGAGCTGTCCTTTATTTTTTCCCAGTAGGCGCGGAAGCTCTGTTCGTTTTTGTTGTCTCCGTATTCATAATAGGAAGCTCCCAGAAGAGCGTCCGGCAAATACTGCTGGGGCGTCCAGTGATTCGGGAAATTGTGGGGATACCGATAAAACTGCCCCTTCTGCTCCACCTCAGTGCCGTCATAATGCTTGTTCTGCAAATTTCTGGGAACGGAGCCGGTCTTTCCCGCCCTGATATCGGCCAGGGCCTTATCTACAGCGCTTTCTCCGGAATTGGATTTCGGCGAAAGGCATACAAGGATTGCCGCGTCAGCCAATGGGATCCTTGCCTCCGGCAGTCCGACCATCATCGCGGCGTCCACTGCAGCCTTTACAATAGGGATGATCTGTGGCCAGGCAAGCCCCACATCCTCGCAGGCGCACACCATAAGCCGGCGGCAGACGGAAAGCAGGTCTCCCGCCTCCAAAAGCCTTCCGAGATAGTGAAGGGCCGCGTCCGGGTCAGAGCCGCGCATGGATTTTTGGAAGGCTGATAAAATATCGTAATGCTCATCCCCGCCCTTGTCGTACCGCAAAGCGCTTTTCTGAGTGAGCTCCTTCGCGCTTTCCAGGGTGACGGAAATGACTTCCTCTCCCTCATCACAGGCAAGGGTGCAGAGCTCCGCCGCGTTCATGGCCTTGCGGACATCGCCGCCGCAGGCCAGGGCAATGTGAGAGAGTACGCCCTCCTCCAAAACGAGCTCCTTTCCCCTTTCTTCCGCGATCAGGGAAAAGGCGCGTTCCACAGCCGGCTCCACCTCTTCCTTCTCCACGGGCTTGAATTCAAACACGGTGGAACGGCTCAGAATGGCATTGTAAACGTAAAAATACGGGTTTTCCGTAGTGGAGGCGATCAAGGTGATACTGCCGTTTTCGATAAATTCCAGCAGCGTCTGCTGCTGCTTCTTGTTGAAGTATTGGATCTCGTCAAGATACAGAAGGATTCCGTTCATGCTTTCAAAGGTGCCGATCCGTGAAACGGTGTCCTTGATGTCCGCTGTGGAAGCCGTGGTGCCGTTGAGCTTCACCAGTAGCATATCGGTGTTTTTTGCAATGATGGAAGCCACCGTGGTCTTTCCCACACCGGAGGGGCCGTAAAACACCATATTGGGGATCGTTCCGGATTCTATGATCTTCCGCAGGGCCTTGCCGGGGCCGAGGATGTGCTTCTGGCCCACCACTTCGTCCAGGGAAACGGGACGTATTTTGTCTGCCAAAGGCGACGCCAAAAAACCACCTTCCAACTCAAAATAACTAAATAGCCGGCAGCGTTAACCGCTAACAACTATCGCCCCGCAATTACGCCTCATACAGGGGATATCTGCCGCAGATTGCCTCTACCCGGCGGCGCAGCTCGGGTACATTGACTTCAAAGTCGTCCTCCATGGCAAGGGCAATGCAGGCCGCGATCTCGTCCATATCCGGCTCCTTTAAACCACGGGTAGTCACAGCGGGAGTCCCCAGCCGCACGCCGCTGGTGGTAAAGGGACTGCGTTTTTCCCCGGGAACGGTATTCTTGTTTGCCGTAATATAGACCTCGTCCAACCGGCGTTCCAGCTCTTTGCCGGTAAGCTCGCTTTCGGAAAGGTCGATGAGCATCAGATGGTTATCCGTGCCACCCGAAACAAGGCTCACCCCGCGCTTTAAGAGGCCCTGGGCCAACGCGGCGGCATTTTTCACCACCTGCTGGCCGTATACCTTAAACTCCGGCTGCAGCGCCTCGCCCAGGCAAACTGCCTTTCCGGCGATGATGTGCATCAGAGGCCCGCCCTGGGTGCCGGGGAAAATGGCCCTATCGATCTGCTTGGCGTATTGCTCCCGGCAGAGGATCATACCGCCTCTTGGGCCCCGCAGCGTCTTGTGCGTCGTGGTGGTCACCACATCGGCATAGGGCACCGGATTCTGATGGCAGCCCGCCGCCACCAGGCCGGCGATATGGGCCATATCCACCATCAGATAAGCCCCGCAGGCGTCGCAGATCTCCCGGAATTTCTGAAAATCTATGGCCCTGGGATAAGCGCTGGCTCCCGCCACAATAAGCTTTGGCTTTTCCGTCATGGCCAGCTCCATAAGCTTATCATAATCAATGCGCCCGGTTTCCGCGTCTACCCCGTATGGCACAAAATCATACAGGGAACCTGACATATTTACAGGCGAACCGTGAGTCAGGTGGCCGCCCTCCGCCAGATTCATGCCCAGCACCTTGTCGCCGGGCTGCAGAAGCGCAAAATACACGGCCAGATTAGCCTGTGCTCCGGAATGGGGCTGCACATTGGCATGCTCTGCGCCGAAAAGTCTGCAGGCCCGCTCCCTTGCGATATCCTCCACAATGTCCACGCACTGACACCCGCCGTAATACCGCTTTCCGGGGTAGCCCTCCGCGTATTTATTGGTCAGCACGCTTCCCATAGCCGCCATCACCGCAGGAGAAACGATATTCTCCGAAGCAATCAGCTCCAGATTTCTCCGCTGCCGGGCAAGCTCCTGTTCCATTGCTTTTCCCACATCGGGATCCTTTTCCGCAACAAAGCCGATGGAATTCATCAAATCCTGAAACATATTCACTCATCCTTTCGAAATGCGCCGGAACGAAAGCAGGGCCACGGGGACATGACATATTGTATGCTCTTTTCAGGGCGCTTACTACATCTGGCGTATATTATATCCGAAAAAAGCCCCGATGACAACAGAAAAGACAAAAATACTCTTTTCTTTTTTTGCGCTCTGGTGTAGAATAAGGTCGAATGGAAAGCTCCGTCTGGCTTTTCAGAGGACTTCGGCGCCGCTTTCCGGGAAAGGATGAATACTTATGACAAAAAAAGAGCTTGCGCTTCTTGCTGTGGAAGCCCTGAAAAAAGAATATCCGGGCGCTGTCTGCTCCCTGGAATACAGAGACCCGCTGCAGCTTTTGATCGCCACCCGGCTTTCCGCCCAATGTACCGACGCCAGAGTAAACATGGTAACTCCGGCGCTGTTCGCCCGCTTCCCCACTCTGGAAGCCTTCTGCGAAGGAACCGAAGAAGAGATCGGCGAGCTCATTCGCTCCTGCGGGTTTTACAAGATCAAATCCAAGGACATTCTGGCAGCCTGCCGCATGATCCGGGATGAATTCGGCGGCAGGGTGCCGGATACCATCGAAGACCTGATCCGGCTTCCCGGCGTAGGAAGAAAGACCGCCAACCTGGTGGTGGGCGATATTTACGGCAAGCCCGCCGTGGTTACGGATACCCACTGCATCCGCATCGCAGGAAGGTTGGGCCTGACGAAGAGCACGGTCCCGGTCAAGGTGGAGGACGACCTCAGAGCCGTCCTGCCCCCGGAGGAATCCAACGACTTCTGCCACCGGCTGGTGCTCCATGGCCGGGCGGTCTGCGCTGCCAGAAAAGCCATGTGCGAAAACTGCTGCATGAAGGAATTCTGCAAAAAAGCCGGGGTAAATACCGACGGCACAAAAAAGGCCCCGAAGAAAAACGCACCAAAGAAATAATATCCGCGAAGATTGACATGAGACTAATCCTCGCCTATTATTTTAAGAAAGAACACAGCATTTTGTCAATTTGTGGAGGAAACAGCATGAAATATGATTTTGAAACACTGGTTGACCGCACAGATTCCGGCTCCGGCAAATGGGACGGCATGAAGGAGAAAAAAAACGATCTTTCCCCCGGGATCGTTCCCTTCTCCGTGGCGGATATGGAATTCAAAAACGCGCCGGAGATCGGAGAAGGCCTGAAGGAATATCTGGATACCCATATTCTGGGCTACACAGGGCCCACCAGACAGTATTACGACGCCGTGTGCGCCTGGATGAGGCAGGAGCACGGCTGGGAGATCGACCCGGAGCATATCGTGTGTACCCTGGGGGTGGTCCCCGCCCTGTTTACGCTGGTAAAAGCCTTCTGTGAACCCGGCGACGGCGTGATCGTCATGCCGCCCGTGTACTATCCCTTCTACATGGCGGCGGAAAACCACAACTGCCGCATCAAGCGCTGTCCTCTGATTTACCGGAACAACGCCTACACCATTGATTTTGACCTGCTGGAAAAAATCGCCGCGGAGGAAGACAGCAAAATGCTGATCTTCTGCAGCCCCCACAATCCGGTGGGACGCGTTTGGAAAAAGGAAGAATTGAAGCGGGTAGGCGAGATCTGCCTGAAGCACGGGGTAAAGATCGTCAGCGACGAGATCCACTCCGATCTGATTATGCCCGGCCACACCCACACGGTCTTTTCCCAGGCCGGAGATTTCGGCGATGAAGTTATCGTCTGCACCGCTCCCAGCAAGACCTTCAACCTGGCCGCCATGCAGACCTCCAACATCGTGATTCCCAAAAAGGAGGACCGGGAAAAATTCCTGGAGGTCCAGGGGCATTCCGGCCCCGGAGCGCTGGGCTTTGAAGCCTGCCGCATCGTCTACACGAAATGCCGGCCCTGGCTCACGGAATGCCTTTCCGTGATCTGGAATAACTTCCGGTTCGCCAAAGCCTTTCTGGAAGAGCGTCTGCCCCAGATCAAGGTCATTGACCTGGAAGGCACCTACCTGATGTGGCTTGACTGCACTGCCCTTGGCAAAACAAAGGAAGAGCTGGAAGAACTGATGGTACAAAAGGCCGAGCTTTTCCTGGACGAGGGCTATGTGTTCGGAGAAGAAGGCGAGGGCTTTGAGCGCGTCAACATCGCCTGCCCCCAATGGGTCTTAAAAGCAGCGTTGGAAAGGCTGGAAAAAGCGGTTAAAGAAGGGTAAGAGCATTTTTAAGAGCGGCCCGGTTTTTTCCGGACTGCCGCGGAAAGCACGGAATATTCAAGACCGGCATGACCGATACGGTCATGCCGGTCTTATCTCTGTCAGTTCCTCCGGCAAAGCAAAGAATACACGTTCTGCCCCACTTGCTGCGTTTTTTGGATCCAGCCTTTTCAAAGAAGGAATGCCTCAACGCCCGGCCCTGGCATAGTACCGGTAAAGGAACGCGACGGTTTGCCCGCGCTGACAGGCATCGGAGGGAGAAAACATGCCGTTCCCCGTACCGTTCGTTATGCCCTGCTCCGCGGCCCAAAGCACCGCGTCACAGTAATAGCTCCGCGGGCCGGGAACCACATCCCGGAAGGAGATCTCCGTGCTGTGCGTGGGTTTTCCGGCATAACGCCATAGGAAGGTCACGAATTGTCCGCGGGTCACTGTAAGCCCCGGAGAGAAACGCTCAGCGTCCACACCGGTGGTGATGCCTTTCTCAGCGGCCCAGAGCACAGCTTTATAATAAAAGGAACGGGGATCCTTCACATCGGTAAAGGGGCTTGCTTTTGAAGCGGGCTCCGGACTTCCGGCGGCACGCCAGAGGAAGGTCACTACCTGTCCGCGGGTACAGGCCTCAAATGGCGCAAAAAGCGTCTCGGTCTTTCCTGTGGTGATGCCGGCATCCAGCGCCCAGAGAACCGCCTCATAGTAATAGCTTTGCCCTCCGGGCTTCACATCCTCAAAGGGATTGGGCCTCGCAGGGTCTATGGGGAGATCCTCGCCGCTGCCATCGCCTCCACCGCTGCCACCGTCAGGGTCGGTATGGTCGGTCCGCGGAGTGTAGGATTTCAGGCTCAGCTGCTTAGCGGCGTAACCGTCCCCGCTGAGATACACGGCGTATAGTTTTCCGTTATAGGCATGAAGGCGGTGAGACGAAATCCCCTTGTCAGAGGCAAGATACTCTCCCATCGGTGCAAAGGCTCCGTCAGTCAGCTGCACAGCCTCCAGCCTTGTAACCGTCTCCTGAGATGTGCTGCGTTTATAGATCACGCAGGGGATCTCTCCTGCAAAGCAGAGCTGCTGATCGATGACGTTCCCCTGTGCGTACGCTCCCCCTTCCCGGGTCCAGGAGACGTTTGCAGCCAGGCTCCGGCAATAAAGGTGATTGCCCTGAGAGCCGCTTGTCAGCAGATAAATCCGGCCATCGTGAAGCTTGACCACAGCGCCGCCGTTGGACAGGAGGTCGGCCGGCGACACATCCTTCCAAGCCTTCTCTGCCCCGTACACCCTGACGGATACAAGGTCGTTCGAAGTAAAGTCCCGGTATGCAAGGGCTACGGTTCCGTTTTCGGCGGTGACAGAGAGATTGGCGGCATAGCCGCACATGGCCGCGGAAGAGCCCAGCAGACCTCCGCCGGAGGCAGCGTACCGGTAAACATACACGGTGCTGTTGTCCGGGGAGCTGTAGGCAAGGTATACGCCGGAGCTGTCGGCGGTCATATCCATATCGTTTGCATCGGCGGAATAAAGCCGGGTCCAGCCGCTTCCGTCCCACCTTGCCAGATTCGCCTTTCCCCCGCTGTAATAGCCCGCATAAAAATCTCCTCCATACTTTTGAAGGAACAGTCTGGTGGTCATTCCCGTGGAAAAAGTGGCCGATACCCGGGACCAGCTTGTTCCGTCAAATTTGGAAAGATAAATATCCGAGGGGGAAACATTACAGTGCTCGCTTTCCAGATAATACAGAGTACCGTCAGAGTCAAGCCAGGAGTCTGTGATCGTACCGGAAATGGCGCGTTCCCCCACTGCGCTCCAATAGCTGTCTTTGGGCAGCTCCGAAAAATCAATGTCAAAGGTGATGGTATCCCCCGTCGCGGAACCCACATTGCTGATAACGATGCCGCTGTTGCGCCCGTCGGAATACGTGAGGGCTCCGTCCTCCAGCGTGGCGGATAAATCGGTGCTTCCCCACCCGGTGCGGTCGGAATCCTCAGACAAAAAAGCGCTGTACGTATCGCCCCCGCCCAGCTCATGCCCGTCTGCATAGCTGTCGCCGGGCCGGAACACATAAACCATATAGGGCGGGCCGGAAAAGTTCGAGCCGCTTAACAAATTTATCCGATATATGATAAGACCGGAACCGGGAACATGGTAATCGAGGCCCCGCAGGTCGCCGCTCTTCCTGCGGTATTCCACCACAAAAAATTCGGTAGAACAAAGGCCCGTCTTCAGAATGACGGCCTGCGGCTCCGGAGAAGTATCGGTGCCGGATGAGGCTGTGTGCAGACGATATCCTGTCTTCGCC